>NZ_QFXN01000295.1:0-4279 GCF_003144775.1 Enterobacter sp. CGMCC 5087
GTCCTGTTAATGACGCGCCCGGACGGCACGCTCCAGACGTTTCACCAGCCCGGGTTCCCATTGCTCCAGAGACAATCGCTGCGCCTGCTGCCAGAGCTGGCGGTAATGCATCTCAGCCAGATTCGTTAATCCCTCAGTATCCAGCAACTCCGCCAGCATCAGTCCGGCGTAAAAGGCCTCGCGGGGCTCACTTTGAGTCCTGATATTCTCTTCCAGCAGGGCCAGCGCCGCATTCAGCCCCTGCTCTTCGCGACAGGCACCAATCGCGGCGTTCACATCACCGCAGACCTCCTCCCGTTCCGTCTCTGCTGCCCGCAGCCACTGTTCACAACGGGACGATAAAAATGGGGTGTCATCACTGAAAGTCAGCGTTCTCAGCGCGGGCAGGCGATGTAATACATGCAAAAGTTCATCCCTGATGGCATGCGCGACCGCAGCAAATCCCTGTACTGTCGCCATCTGCGCCGACAGCCAGTGACCATCAAACCAGTAAGGCGCAAGCGTGAGGCTCGTCTCTGTCTGTCGCCACAGGGTGATATCGGCGTGGGGAAGGGCGGATTCGTATTCACTCACCCGGTCAGGTGAGACCGCTGCCAGCGGCGTTTTATTGCCACGGGTAACAACAGGCGCCGAGGTAATGGTGTGCCAGATGGCATAGCGACGCAGGCGATATCCCACGGCCTCATCAGGATGTTGACAGGTCAGACGCTCTGCCACTTTCAGCAGCGTCCGCTGCCATACCCGCTCATCGGCATCATCAACATTCATGTCCTTGTAGTTATTGCGGATAACGGGCTCAAGTGATGTTGCTGCCTCGGGTGATTCAGGGGAAGACGGGCGCTCTGAACTGACAGGGGTCGGCTCCTGACACTGACGTTCAGCACGTTGCAACGTGCTGAGCAGTCCGTCAAACAGGTTGCCCGGGTCTGATACCAGAGTACCCCAGGTCCGCGCCAGCCCCTGAATCAGCGCCATCACGCTTTCCAGCTCGGTCCCCGTTGCCCGCTCACACAGGCGAGCCTGCGCCCCCTCAAAGCGACGAACCATCTGGACCATCAGGCGCTGCTTTTGTGCCGGGCTGGACGGCCATGCGCGTGTCCACCAGGCCGACAGCCAGTCATCCATCAGGACCAGGGCTGCAGACCACGACTCAGCGGTCGCCGGATGCTGAAGACAGCGCACCAGTTGCACCAGCACACGCATATCCTTGGTTCGGGTTTCCAGCAGCGTCAGGCAGTCAAGGGCCACCGCATCCAGACTCACCTCACTGTGGGCAAGCGAACCCAGTTTCACCAGTTCAGTCTCTGTCTTTTCCCACAGCGGATCGTCCGCGCTGACCGCGCTTTCTGTCAGCTCATCAGGTAATACTGCCAGCAGGCGCTGGCTCCAGGGATGCCGGAATGTCATGACTGACCTCCCCAGTGGCACTGCTGGCGCAACGGCCTGATGGCGCTTTCCAGCCCGTCCAGCGGCAGACGGAGGGACTGCCCATGAGCGTTCGAGAGCGTCAGTGCCTGATGGCTAAACCAGTGACGCAGCTCGTCAATAGCAGGCAGTCCCCGGGCAAACTCCAGCAGTTGCCCCTGGTCACGCACAAACCAGTTACCGGAAGCCGGTTCACCGTCAACATCCACCGTCACCGTATTCCCCTGCCAGGGTGTCGCAGGGCGCACGCTGAGCCGGGTGATCCCACTCTGGCAGGACACCGTGATTATCCCGTCGGACGGGATCGTGCGGATCAGTACGCGATCGCCCTTTACAGGATCGGTCGTCATCTGAAATCCGCTGTCGCGGGCCTGCTGTTGTGCCGGAGCATGACGAAAACGCGCCAGGGCGTCATAACAGGCAAGACGCAACGTAGACTCCTGCTCGGATTGACATTTTTCCAGTCCCCCCGGCACAACCGGCTTTCCCGTCAGCGAGGCCAGCAGCGGCAGTAATGTCAGCATCCCCATCACGCCCTCTCCAGCTTCTGACATTTATGATCGAGCGTCCGGCGCGGAATATTCAGGCTCTCCGCCACACGCTGACGATCGCCGCGAAAAAACGCCAGACGTGAGCGAATAACACCCGACTCAAAGGTCTGAACGGCTTCACGTAAATCCCGGACATGCAGGTAGTCATCATGTTCAGACGCAGGTGCCTGCAGACACGTCTCAGGAGCCTCCGAAAGCGGCCCCGGTATGTCAATCCTCTGACCGTCTGCAGCATGTGCGCAGGCGACCTCTGTCATGTTACGCAACTCACGGACATTGCCCGGAAACGTATAGCCGAGCAGGCGTCTGAGTGATATCAGGCAGATGTCACCGGGACGTTTATCATCGCGCTCGCTGAAGGCGGCAATAAAATGACGGCATAACAGCGGAATATCTTCAGGACGTTCACGCAGGGGCGGCACAACCAGTTCGCTCTGGCAAAGGCGGTGGTACAGATCCTGGCGAAAATGCCCGTCGGTAACGCGCTGCCTGAGCGCGTGATGCGTGGCAGCCACCACCCGAAAATCGGAATACTGCTCCTTATCACCACCCAGCGGGCGGTACTGACGGGTTTCGAGCACGCGCAGGAGTTTGGCCTGCATGACAAGGGGCATATCCCCCACCTCATCAAGAAACAGCGTGCCGCCGTTCGCCCGGGCAATCAGCCCTTCTTTATGGGCATGCGCGCCGGTAAACGCCCCTTTCTGCCAGCCGAACAGTTCACTTTCAATCAGGTTTTCGGGGACCGCCGCGCAGTTCAGCGCGACCAGCGGCTGCCCGGCACGGGAGGAGCACTCATGCACCAGTTGCGCCACCACCTCTTTTCCGGTGCCGGTTTCACCTTCAATCAGCACCGACAGGGAATGGGCTGCCGCATACCGGATGCACTCCCGAAGCGCTTGTACCGCAGATGACTGACCGACCAGACGGCTTGCCAGCAGATGTGTCAGCCTGTCGTGCTCCGTCTGCTCATCCGTCACCCTGCGCAGTGAATCACGCAGACACTGGCTTTCTTTCTGATTGTGCTGCATCTGATGCAGCCGGCTGCGCTGGAGGGTAAACAACCGGAGAAGTTGCCCGGTCAACTCGCTGTCAGACCACCGCTGAAGGGCATCCGACTTATCAAATAGTCCGAGCACCCCGGTCATTTTTTGCGTCTCATCGCAGACAGGTAACGCCAGCAGGCCTGTCGTTGCCTTCATGGTCATCAGCAGTTCACGAAAACCCGCGTGTTCGGTCCGCGCACCGCCGTGCAGGGTTTCCCAGAGATGCGGGGCGTTGTCATGCACCACACTGGCCAGCGGATGGCCGAAGTCATCCACCGGCAGCACCAGATGAAATGACCCGGCAGGGTGATACCCGGTACACGCCAGTAAACGCCCGCTGTAATCACACAGTCCCAGGATAATGCCCTCTGGCTGCCAGCATTCCCTGAGGGTGGCGAGCAGCCAGTCAGCCAGGGCGTCGTCATTGTCTGGCTGGATAAGGGATTCTGCGAACTGCAGCACCTGTAGCATGTTCACCCTTCCACCACTGACACAAACTCACCGGCATCGACACCAATACGGATCCGGGATACCGGTTCAGCCGATGATGTCTTCTGCAGCAGTTTCAGCGACAACGACGGTAACAACGCCCCGTCAATGATGGACTCCAGCATACGGGCACCATTCTCGCTGCGGGTCGCCCGGCGCAAAATCTCATCAGCCACCGCATCGTCGGTCTCAACGCTCGCGCCAAAACGCTGCGCCAGCAGCGTACTGAGATGAGTCAGTTTGCCCTGCACGATGGTGCGCAGCGTATCGGACGACAGCGGCAGATAAGGGATAATCTCCATACGGGCCAGCAGTGCGGGCCGGAAAAAGGCCGCCAGCTCCGGATAGATTGCGTCGTGGAGCGCCTGCGGCTCCCCGGCATTGTCCACGATTGTCTGATAGCCCAGGTTGGAGGTCAGAAAGAACACCACATTTTTACAGTCAATTACCCGTCCCTCACCGTCGGCCATTTCACCTTTATCGAACGCCTGGTAGAACAGGTTCAGCACGTCCGGATGGGCTTTTTCCACCTCATCAAGCAGCACCACCGAATACGGTTTACGTCGAATGGCCTCGGTCAGCACACCGCCTTCCCCAAAACCGACATACCCGGGAGGAGAGCCAATCAGTCGTGAGACGGTATGTTTCTCCTGATACTCGGACATGTTGATGGTGGTGAGGTAATGACGCCCGCCAAAAAGCAGCTCCGCAATCTGCACCACGGTTTCGGTTTTCCCGACCCCGCTGGGGCCCACCAGCAAAAATGCG
>NZ_QFXN01000296.1:0-349 GCF_003144775.1 Enterobacter sp. CGMCC 5087
TCGACGAAGGTCAGCACGTGCCGTCAGCAGATGCCGGTGCAGATGTTCAATGGCAAGCGACTGGCCCCGGATGACGTCGCCAAGGTACGCCGGCAGGTTCATCACCACGTCCAGCTCGCTTTGCGAAATGCGGTTGACAGGCACGCCCGTCCACTCTGCCACCACCGAAGCCACCTGCCGGGCATCCACATGCGCCGACACCCGCACCGATGATGCCTGCAACGCGTCAAGCTCCTGCTCAAGCTGTCGCAGTGCAGCCACCGGTTCATCATCATCTTCACTCTCTGTCGCCAGCAGTTGCGCGCGCAGTGCGACGATCGCCTGCACCAGCCTGAGCTGCGCCTGCCAG
>NZ_QFXN01000297.1:0-3616 GCF_003144775.1 Enterobacter sp. CGMCC 5087
TTCTTCTTCCTTTATCAGCGCTGCACGTTCTGCCTGTTCCTCAGCACAGAGCTCAGTGAGCCGGGCCTGGTGATCGCCAAGACCAATGCGTGACTGGCGTTCGAGCTGAACAATTTCCAGCCCACGCTGCTCAAGCCGGGTCTGCAGATGGCTCACTTCGCGGGGAGGCGTGGTCAGGTTAATCGCCACTCTGGCACAGGCCGTATCCAGCACATCGATGGCTTTATCCGGCAACTGCCGACCTGAGATGTAGCGCGCCGACAGAGACGCTGCTGCCTGCAGGGCCTCCTCATCAATCAGGACCCCGTGTGCTTTCTCATAGACGCTACGCAGCCCGCGCAGAATAACCGTCGCCTGCGCCACATCCGGCTCACCGACGAAAACTCGCTGAAAGCGACGCGATAACGCCGCATCTTTTTCAACGTATTTCTTGTATTCACTCCAGGTGGTGGCAGCAATCGTGCGCAGCTCCCCGCGTGCCAGCGCGGGCTTGATCAGGTTCGAGACATCCAGCCCTCCCGCCTGATTTCCTGCACCAATCAGCGTATGGGCTTCATCAATAAACAGGATGACGGGATGCGGTGAATCCTTCACCTCCTGCATCACCCCCTTAAATCGCTTCTCAAACTCCCCTTTCACGGCGGCACCTGCCTGCATAGCACCTAAGTCCAGTGACAGCAGCTCCACGTCCCGCAGCTTGTCCGGTACCTGACCGGCAACGATGCGCAGGGCAAGGCCTTCGGTGAGCGCACTTTTACCCACGCCCGCCTCACCGACAATAATCGGGTTATTTTTACGACGGCGTGACAGGATGTCGATCATCAGATCAATTTCATCATCCCGGCACAGCACCGGATCGAGGCGTCCGTCGCGGGCGTCCCGGGTCAGGTTATGGGTAAAACGGGCCAGCAATTCACCCGTGACAGAAGGTTGCGCAGGCGCATTTTCCGCTGAAGAGTGCCCCTCACCTTCCGCCGAACCCTTCACCCGGCTATCAAAATCCTGCGCCAGCTGTTCCCGGTTAATGCCCGACAGCAAACGGGAAACGGCAGGTGATACATAGCGTCCCGGTGTCATCAGCAATGCCAGCAGTACCACACCGCTGCGCAACTGCGGATGATTCATCTGTGCCGAAGCCAGCATCCAGCCATCCTGCAGTAACTCCACCAGCAGAGGCGAAAACGCCGGATAGCCCGGCGCCTGGGCTTTATCCGCGCCCCCGGCGTCCAGAAGAGCACGCACATCGTCACATGCGATACCGGCATGATCCAGTATGAGGCGGATATCACTTAGCGGAGTATCCAGCGCTTTCAGCAACAGCTGCTCACCACGAATTTCTGCGCCCTGCTGGCTGACACACAAGGCCGCCGCCTCTTCCAGCATATGGCGGCAAACCGGGTGAAGACGTTCAACAAGAATGTGCAAATCAATGCGGATCATGGGGTAACGCCCTCACTTTAAGAGTTCACTCAACTGACGCAGGACATCCTGCGTCTGATTGCTGAGCTGATGGTGAAAAAGGAGAAAAACGCCGGCCATCAGCAGGCAGGCGCTGCCCGCGACGGTACGCAGTGATACCTGACGGGACAGACGATACGGGGCGGACTGTTGGCCGAAATCAAGATGCAGCACCGGGGGCTGCGTGACCGGATCCGGGTTCAACTGAAGGTGGAGAGACTGACTTATTTCCTGCAGCATTTTTTTGCCGTCCGGCAGGAGGCGATAACGCCCCTGAAAACCCATCAGCAGACACAGCAGAATAAATTCCAGCACATCCCGATAACGCACGGGATCGTCCCGCAGCTTATCAAGAACAGAAAACACCTTTTCGCCCCCCCAGGTCTCGCCATGAAACTGCGACAGCAGGGAGTTCTCCGCCCATACGCTCTGGTGTCCCCATTCATGCGCCATCACCGCTTCATCAATAAAGGAGCACAGCACATAGCGAAACGACAGGATCACGCCATTCTCATAGTCGAGCCCCCGCAGCTCCTGCTCAATCGCACGGATTTCCGTTGCCACGGTCTGATACAGGCCGGCCACATCGTTATGGCGGCTCAGGGTGCGCACGCGGGCCACCATGCCGAACAGCGGAGTCACCGCGTCAACAATCGGATTCAGGCTGTTACCCCGCATCCGGAAAGCATAATCAGGATCGCTGTCCGTCAGGCCCGCGTCCTCATGGAGCAGCCCTTTCAGGCCGTCGTGGTGCATTGCATCAGTTGCCATCGTTCACTCTCCCCATTACTGGCTGCGGATAGCCCAGAGCTGCATATCAAGTTCGGGAAACTCACCGGCAATGTGGAACGCCAGCGTGTTTCCGGTCATCAGCACTGACCAGGCCGGGCTTTGCCGGTCAAGCTGGAAGTAGCTGTAGCCCGCATGGTAAGGCAACTGGCGCGGTGCCACCGGCAGGGGCTGAAGCGGCACGCCGGGGAGCTGGAGGCTGATAAGCTCACGAATTTTCTCGCCTGACGCCACCTTGACCTGCTGTAGCAGCTGCTTACGCAGTTGTTCCTGCGGCATTCTGGCGCGTACGGCCAGGACGAACATCGCGCTCTGCAACAGTTCGCTTTCAGCAATGACGGCAAGATGAACGCCATACGCCTGTTTACTCAGCTGCAGGGAGACCGCACGCGGCGACAGCACCGTGCTGAGGGCCTGACGCAGAGCATGCATGACCGGTTCAAAACTCTGGCGGGGATCGTCATGACGGTAGGCCGGAAACTCCGGCGGCAGACGGGATACGTCCGTGAAGGTCATCAGTTCGCCGCAAAACGTCACCAGCGTTTCGTACAGACGCTCCGGGTGCAGCGTGCCCAGCCGGGCCAGATGGGACAGGCCAGGCTGCATGCGGTTCAGCAACTGCAGCATCATAAACTCTGCCACATCGGCCACCCCCTGTTGTCCGGGCGCAGCAATACGCTGCGCCAGGGTCCGGGCACGCTCCGCCACCAGTCCTGCGGATTCGCCCAGAAAACGTTTAAGCACCGGGATCGCCGACACTGACGAACTGCAGGGCATAAAAGCGGATTCCAGCACCAGGCCGCCATCCGGACGCCGTTCCTGAATACGGGCGATGGCCAGCGTGGCCCAGGCGCTGCGATCGTCACGCTCCAGCATCAGACGGGGACTCACCCGCCCGAGCTCAAGTGCAGTAATATCCCCGCCGTCGCTGTGAAGGTCACGAACCTCATAGCGGTGAGCTTCCAGACGGGTGGCAACAGACTGTTCCGGCTGACGTACTTCATTCACCCCACTGACCGCCAGCGGGATTGCCAGATAAACCTTCTGCCCCGTCACCGAGTCATCCGTTATTTCCAGCGGCGGCGGCAGCGCATCATCACCAGGAATATTGAAAACCGTGCCATCAGGCATCACGCCCCGGGCACCCACCAACGCAATACGCCCAAAATTCAGGTACTCTTCATTGATTTCCAGGGACTGCAACCCACTGAAATAATCGCTGATGGCACTGAGTCGCGCCTGCAGCGTATAGTCCACATGGCGCTGTTGCTGCTGAAAATGCTGAGGCTTGATAAAAAGCCCTTCGCGCCAGATAACGCGGTTACGAATCGACATGGTTATTCTTCTGTTTGCTGTTGTAAGTCCACTT
>NZ_QFXN01000298.1:0-840 GCF_003144775.1 Enterobacter sp. CGMCC 5087
TACCTGGTAATGCCGTCCCGTACTTTTCACCGGGATCACTTTGCGCCACTCGGTACTGTCCGGATCCGCATAGCGGGCAACGACGCCGATATAGCGCGTCTTTTTATCCAGCTCAGCAGCAGGCAGGTATTTAAACTGCCCCGGTAACAGGGTGTAGTCCTGGTGGTCGAGATAGTTTTTCGCCAGTGCCTTTGGTAGGTCAGCGGTTATCTGATCGTAATCACTGGCAAGCAGCCGGGAATCTTCAGCCAGCATCACAATCTGAAATTCAACGGGTGACGCATCCCCACTATCATTGGGATTCATGTCCTTTTCCCCGACCAGGCTGAAGGAGACCGTTGAAGGCTGATCGTCGCGACTACCGACCTGGATATCAGGATTGGCGGCAACCTTCGCCATCTTGCCCATGGTGGTGCAGCCCGTCAGGGATAGCGTGAGCAGCAACATCAGGAAGCCCTTTCGCATCACAACGACTCCAGCCCTTCACGCACCGCCCGGTCATATGCCTGGGCGTAGACCTGGCGAAACAGTTTTTCAAATCCCTGCTGGCGTGATGAGGTCAGCTCCCGGAAATAATGCTGATACATGTCCCATTCCCATCCGGCATTTTCACCCTGACCGCCACGGCGATAATGGGAAAAGCGGGCCAGTAACCCCTCCGGCGAAAACGCCTGAAGAACGCTGTGCAGTGCAACACGGGTCGCCTTCTGACTGGCCGCATGCTGCAGGCGGATATTACTGAGGAGTTCTGTCACGGCGGCCGGTGCCGACAGATGCACCGGGCTTTGCCCTTCGGCAAAGAGCAGCGAGAGGGTGTCGTGATAATCAAGCCCCAGGCGC
>NZ_QFXN01000299.1:0-1392 GCF_003144775.1 Enterobacter sp. CGMCC 5087
CGGGTTATCTTCAATCGGACGCAGCAGTTTGTCGGCAAGCGCCCCCTGTTCAGCCTGAAGCGCCAGCAGCCCTTCCACCAGCGCACGCAGGGTTCTGCCCATATCGAACAACATCTCTGCGGCGCCAGACGCTCCGGCAACCGCAAGGTTCCCCCCCATGCCGGACATCACGGTCTCCAGCGCAGCCTCCATGCCTTCGTCTTGCGTAAGGCCGGTACGTCCCACGCCCGGTAGTTCAATAAATGCCTGGTTCACTGTCTCTTTTCCTCCGGAAAGTTCGCCCGTCTGTTCTGAGAATGCAGGCTGAGGCATACGCCCTGTCACCCACGATGACACGCTGTGGCTATCCTGTTGCAGCGCCCCCAGCGGATCATCCTGTCGGGGAGCCTTCGTTACCGTATGCGTCGTGCCGGCATCGTGCTGAGTGTCCTCAAGCCACGTATCCATATCCCGCGCCGGACGGTTATCCATCAGTTCATCCAGCGCCGGGGAGTGTTGCCCCTGCCCCAGGGACACCCGGATCTGAAAAGGCCCGACGGTCAGTTCATCTCCCGCACTCAGCCTGACGTGCCGGTCTCCACCAACCGGTGACCCCGAACCATTTATGAATGTTTGCCCGCTCTGGTCATGCAGACAAAAATGCCCGTCAATCAGGTCAATGCGCGCATGCCCCGGCAAAACCGAGCCCAGACTTTCCCGAAGCTGCCAGTCATCCTGATCCGATGCGCCAAGCGTCCCGCCTTCCGGCCCGAAATAGTGCTGAACCTGAGAGTCCCCCTCCAGCTGCGCGCTGTTAATAACCAGTAATGAAAGCTGTTGTGTACTGTTGTTCATACCTACTCCTGCACGCATATCGTGACGCGGGCCACCTCAGGCGGCGTCCCCAGAAAACTGCTCCAGCCGAGGCTCGCGCCCTGATGACTGTCGAGACGCATTCCGTTTGCCTGCTGATAGCCAAAACCGAGGCTCAGATCCCATGCCAGCTGGTCGCGCAGAATGAAGGACATAAAGCGCACCAGCGGCTGATGCTGATCGCCATCCGGCAGAAAACGGAGAAAATCATGGAATGAAAGGTTATTGATTTTTAATACGAATTTTCCGGCGCAGTCATTGACCCGCTCACCGGAAATGAAATCGTGCCCGAGGACCACACCGGACAGCCCGAGGCGGTTTTGCTGCTCTTCACAGACCGCCACTTTGCGCATCTGCCAGTCATCCACCTCCACGCTTTCAAGGTCAAAACAGTGCATCACCAGACCAGAGATAACCTCAGGTGAACGGCTGGGACTTGCCAGCATCCCGGCATAAGAGAGCATCTTGGCCCGGTTGACAGGCAGGCTGTCGCGTACGGCTTCATTACCGAGGCCCACCAGCGCAAACATCTGACGGGAG
>NZ_QFXN01000300.1:0-403 GCF_003144775.1 Enterobacter sp. CGMCC 5087
GCGGACGTGGTAGCGATACTTACGCCATATCCGGTGAAGAAGGGTCAGCAGGCGATGATGAAAAAAATCCAGAAACAGCCCGAGACGCGATTCCTGCCACGCATACTCCCAGGCCAGTTCGTCAAGGTAGTAGCCGGGCATCGGAGACTGGCTGCCATGCAGACCCAGAAAGGCCACTTCAAGATGGCGCAGGCCACTGTCATCCTGGCTTAAGCTGACAATGTCGCCGGGATGAAAGCCCAGCGAAGCCGTGGCAGCAAAGCGCACCCGCACCTGTTCAGGGTGAATATCCTGGTCAGATTCGGGATCGACGTTTTCCAGCAAATGAAGCAATTCAACCAGCGGGAAGAAAGAAAACTGTGCAATCTCCCCACGGGCAATCACATCATCGAGTGCTGACCTG
>NZ_QFXN01000301.1:0-233 GCF_003144775.1 Enterobacter sp. CGMCC 5087
CACCGGCCATCGGTAACACTCCTTGTTGTCCAGGTTGTACACTTCCAGCAGATGAAACGCGTTCACGCTGGCATAGAGGGAGAGGAAATGCGCAAGCACTGTGCCGAAGAGATACAGTGAGCCTTCGCCTCCGAAGGCTGACTGACGCACAAAGAGGCGGGATTTCAGGCCGCGCACCGGCATACCCCGTATCAGGCGATCAACCGGCACGGTCTCAATACGCTCGATCCCCG
>NZ_QFXN01000302.1:0-917 GCF_003144775.1 Enterobacter sp. CGMCC 5087
CCTGCGTCAGCGCATCCGGACTCAGCAGGGAGACATAGTTCAGTGACAGGCTGGAAATCAGCATCCACTGCAGGCTGCCGTCCAGCACCGGGCGCAGCGAACGCGTCGGTCGGGTAATATTGCGGAAAGTGAAAAAGTTGGGTGTGGCATTGGTCGGGACGCAAATGTCCCCCACCTTCAGCTGTGCTGCACGCTCCCGGTTGGTACAGGTCATCGAAACAGAGACCGCTTCATCCTTTCCGGCCACTTCCGTTTCGTCACCCCGGACGAAAGACAGTGAATGCTCAAAACCCATACCACTGACGGCCTCGCGAACCCTGAGACGGTAATACAGCGCCAGACGCCCGTTTGCGCGTTCGATCTGGTGCTGAAAACTTTCAAAAGGCTGATACACACGGGTGCCACCCCGCGCACGGCCATCCGGACCTTCCACCCAGCCTTCCACGTTGTCCACGGAAAAAATTTCGTAACTGTCAGGATGACTGTAGCTGGCCCGTAACGGATATTCCGTTTGCTGCCCGGTGAGTGCCACCGGTTCGCTGTCATGACGGAAAAGATTGATGGCCGGCACGCAGTTCAGCATGAAGGCATCCTGGCGGATCTTCAGTTCGGGGGGCAATGGACGTTCAAAGCAGAAATGCAGCTTAAATGACGACACGGCCTTCGGTTGCTTCGGCCAGTCGCCCCTGGCAAGATGGAAAAACAGGAAACTTTCAGGGAAACAGAAATACTCCTGCAGGATGCGATAGCCCGAATAGATATTGCCGGGATAGGGCAGCAAAGCCTCTTCCCGTGCAAACCCGCTGGTCCTGAGGAGACTGGCAGGCTGACGAAAACGCGTTCCGTTAATTTCCAGCTCAATCCAGGCCAGCCGGTCCGATAACCAGAAATAGAGCTCTCGCGCCGTCCAGGCATCA
>NZ_QFXN01000303.1:0-385 GCF_003144775.1 Enterobacter sp. CGMCC 5087
CAGATAAAATCGCAACTTACTGAGATCCAGCTGCTCCAGCGTCATCGGAACCTGTGATGTCAACTCAAGGGTGATCGCCGAAACATCTGTACCGCTGTAAGCACTGACATTCTCAAGCGTGGCCGGAAAGATCCACAGATCGTGGCAGGTCTGAAAATGACACACCGTCTCATCCTGAACAATACTGTCGAGCGCGCACCCGCGCCCCAGAAATGCGGGCTGTGCCAGAGCCCCGGCAACCGGCGTAAACTGAACAATGGTCATGGAGGGAACAGGACGCAGGTAATTCGGCCACAGCATATTGAGCAGACCATGCGTCAGTTCCGGAAACTCATCTTCGATTTTGGCGCGCAGGCTACCCGTCAGAAACGCGAACCCCTCCAGC
>NZ_QFXN01000304.1:0-1414 GCF_003144775.1 Enterobacter sp. CGMCC 5087
CCGTTCCACATCGGGATCGGTGGTCTGCTCAGATAAAAAGCGCGTCAGTTCGGGGTGGGCTCCGGCAAACTGGCGCCCTTGCAAGCGCAACCAGGTCAGTTCATCCCGAAAATAATGTTCCAGAGACATAAATCACATCATTCTGTAGTGGCGGTTACTGTCCATATGGATATCAAACGAAGCGACCTGCTCCAGCGTATCCAGATATACCGAGGCGTTAACCCGAAAGGTCATACCGGGCACTGCCGTGGTGTTATCCACCGCAAAGACTTCAACACCGACAATGCGAGGCTCATACTCGCGGATGCAGTGACGGATAACTTCACGTATACGCCCCCCAGCATCAGCGGAACTCTGCGTGGCGTCATTGAGATCCACCACCCCGAGATCCGGTGCACTGCGGCAACTCCCACGTCGGGTATTGAGCACACGTTCAAGCTGACGCTTTACCGAATCCACCAGTCTGTCCATTTCGTGGGCAGGCCGGATGCCGTCCTCCCCACCCCTGATCCGATCGAACAGGCTGGCAGGACTTCCTCTGTCCCATAACGCGAGAGAAGACACCGTGGCTTATTCCTTGTCCAGACGACCAACCAGGGAGAGCTCAAAGTTCGCCCCCATGTATTTGAAGTGCGGGCGAACAGCAATCGCCACCTGATACCAGCCCGCTTCACCTTCCACATCCTTCACCGTGATCTGCGCTGCACGCAGCGGACGACGGCTGCGCACATCAGCAGGCGGGTTTTCCTGGTCAGCAACGTACTGTTTGATCCAGTTATTCAGTTCCGTCTCCAGATCCTGACGCTCTTTCCAGGAACCAATCTGTTCGCGCTGCAGCACTTTAATGTAGTGCGCCAGGCGGTTGATAATGAACATGTATGGCAGTTGCGTACCCAGTCGGTAATTGGTTTCGGCCTCTTTGCCCTCACGGGTATTCGGGAACACCTTCGGCTTCTGCACTGAGTTGGCCGAGAAGAACGCGGCGTTATCGCTGTCTTTACGCATGGTCAGAGTGATAAAGCCTTCCTCTGCCAGTTCGTATTCACGGCGATCGGTGATGAGCACTTCTGTTGGAATTTTGGCCTGCAGCTGCCCCATCGCTTCATAAACATGAACCGGCAGATCGGAGATAGCGCCTCCACTCTGCGGACCGATAATATTCGGGCACCAGCGGTATTTCGCGAAGCTGTCGGTTAGCGCTGTCCCCATCAGATAGGCAGTATTGCCCCACAGATAGTGATCGTGGCTGCTGTTGATATTTTCCTGATAGTTGAACCCTTTGACCGGGTTCTCCACCGGATCGTACGGCAGGCGGGCCAGGAAACGCGGTGCAGTTAACCCCAGATAGCGGGCATCTTCTGACTCACGCAGGGCGCGCCATTTGGTATAGGCCGGGCCTTCAAATACCGATTTG
>NZ_QFXN01000287.1:0-11354 GCF_003144775.1 Enterobacter sp. CGMCC 5087
TAAAGAGAAAAAGTTATCTATAGGCGTTTACCCTGAAGTCTCTCTGGCTGATGCGCGTGTAAAACGCGATGAGGCCAGAAAGGTGATTGCGGACGGAGGTGACCCAAGCGAGAAAAAACAGCTCGAAAAACTTGCCAAAAAGATATCCGTCGTAAATACCTTCAGAGCGCTCGCTGTGGAGTGGTACAAGCACAAATGTATCTCATGGTCGGAAAGCTACGCAGAGAGCGTTATGGAAGCGCTGGAGAAGGATATCTTCCCTCATGTGGGCAAACGCCCTGTCGTGGAGATCCTCCCTCTGGAGATGCTGGAGGTTTTACGCCTGATTGAAAAGCGTGGTTCACTGGAGAAACTCCGTAAGGTCAGGCAGTACTGCAATCAGATCTTCCGCTACGCCATTGCAACAGGACGTGCGACGATTAATCCAGCATCCGAACTGACCGGTACGCTGACTGCGCCAAAGGCTGAGCACTTCCCTCACCTTCTGGCATCTGAATTACCCGCGTTCCTTTCCAGCCTTGCTGGTTACCACGGCAGTTGCATTACGCGTATGGCAACTAACCTGTTGTTGCTCACAGGTGTGCGCACTATTGAACTTCGTGCTGCAGAGTGGCATGAGTTTGATATGGAGAATGCGCTCTGGACGATCCCAGAAAGTCGTATGAAGAAGCGCCGCAAACATCTGGTACCGTTGTCAAACCAGGTTCTGGCGATCCTGCAGGAACTCCGTGCCTACACTGGTCAGTACCAACTGGTATTTCCAGGGCGCTGTAATATCAACAAACCGATGAGTGAGGCCAGTATCAACATGGTGATCAAACGCATCGGTTATGATGGCAGGGCTACCGGCCACGGCTTCAGGCACACCATGAGTACTATTTTGCATGAGCAGGGGTTTAACTCGGCATGGATCGAAATGCAGCTTGCTCACGTGGATAAGAACAGTATCCGCGGAACCTACAATCATGCCCAATACCTTGATAACCGACGTGAAATGATGCAGTGGTACGCTGACCATATCGATAGTCTGAGCCGTGGTAAATAAAACTGTGTAATCCCTGGATGCTCAGCCTTCGCGGTTGGGCCTCTCCCCTTTCATACTACCGTCAAGATCCATCATAAATTTCTGCTATTAGTTTCATTTTAAATAAATGTGCTTTTCATTTAATTAAAGCAGTTATCAGCATTGGGCGCTGCAGTAAATTCTCTACGACTATCCCCTAAATCTTGTATGGCAATTCGCATTTCACTCTCCCCATACAGGAAACTCACCAGAAGAAAAAATTTCTCACGCTTGCCTTACTGGCAGTACTCCCTTTTCTCATTGAGCGCTTGCTGGCGCTGATTCATCTCATCGTGCTCGCAATTCTGGCTCAATAACAGCCTTTCACACACCCGGTGCCGCCGGACGGCTCAATCTCAACTCACATTTGACTCAACTAAGGTGCAATATGCGCATTTACATTGACGATGGTTCGACTCACATCAAAATGCTATGGGAGCAGCAAGGCAGGACCTTTACTCACATCAGCCCCAACAGCTTCAAACGAGGCTGGTCGGCAACGTTTGGCAGCAGTAAACCGTTTAACTACACCGCAGGCAAAGAGAAATACTCGTTTGACCTCATTTCCCCGGATTCACTCACCACCAGCAATATCGAATGGCAGTACAGCCCGCTCAATGCTGTAGCTGTACAGCATGCCCTACAGGCCAGCCGCCTTACGCCACAGTGTGTGGATATCGTGGTGACGCTGCCGCTGGCGGAGTTCTACGACGAAGACGCGCAGTACCGGTTGGATAACATTGAGCGTAAGAAACAGAGCCTGCTACAACCAGTGGTGCTGAATAACGGTCACGTATTCACCATCACCCGCGTTACTGTGCGCCCGGAGTCCATTCCTGCCGGGATTGCGCTGTGCGATCAGTTGTCGCCGTCCCACTCGGTACTTATTATCGATCTCGGCGGAACGACGCTGGATATCTCACAGGTCGCAGGCCAGATGTCTTCGGTATCACGAATCTACGGCGATCCAGCGTTAGGCGTGTCCCTAGTGACTGATGAAGTTCAGCAGGCTTTACGTAAAGCAGGTATGTCGCTATCCCGTTACAACGTGGACCGATTGATTATTAAGCGCTTCGACGATACGTACCTGATGAACAACATCAACGACCCGCGTGCTGTCGATGGCATAAAGCAGGGAATCTACAGCGGTATTGCGCGTTATCGGGCGCGGGTGCTCGAAGCGATTACTCGCTTCAAAGGCTATACCCATGTGGCTGTCGTAGGTGGTGGGGCTTGTCTGCTGGCTGATGACATTCGTACTCACGTTAACCTGCATGAAGATCGTTTCTTTGTGGCACAAGAGCCGCAATTTGCGCTTGTTCACGGTTTAAAAGCTATTGGTTGACGGAGGTGGTCATGACTCGCAGAAAGGTACTGATTTACCTTCGCCCTGATATGTATGCCAGTGAACATTTTGCTGATGCAAGGATAGAGGCACATCACCGGGGTGAGCGCGGTGAATTATCACGAACGGCATTACTGGCAGGTATAGCGCTGGGAGAAATAGACCGCCGGTTGCCGTCGGTACTGGCGGCACTGCTGGCTGACAACACGAGCCCGGAAACATTGCGAACCATGCTGTCGTCGTTTCTAAACATTCAGACGGGTTCTGCTCCACCTGTAACGGTGACGGCTACAGAACCACGGCCAGTGGTAACGGAGAAACCCACCAGCAGTGTTTCAGCAAAGAATCTGGCAGGTGCTCTGCCAGAATAATATATCGTTTTACGCTATAAACTCGGACGCTCAGCCTTAATGGCCGGGCGTCCTTTTAAAACTGTATTCTTTTTTTGCTCACCAGCAGGTACTGCCTTACTCCCATGATAAAAATTAGTCAATCAGTAACCCTTCATCCGTGACAGCCAGTGATTAACACCGCGATCAATATCATTGTCGCTGATGTCATTTTCGCCCAGCATCAATGCCAGAGACTACCAGACCATCCCGTCAGATTTGCCACCGCCGGAACGGAAGCAGCAAATCGTCTACAGCATAGCGGTTATGAGCAGTATCAATCCGCGATAAATCCTTCTGAACGCCAGCGCGCTTTAACAAAACTCTCAAAATTGTAACCTTCGCCGAGTTGGAGTTTATCCGCATGATCACAAACGATAATTTGTGGCATAATTCCGGTTTCTGCGAATGTATCATCGCAGTATTTCGCTAGGGTAGTGAACATTTTAGACACAGCGTCAAGATCTTCATCTACTGTTTTATCACTTTTTATATTACCACGCAGTTCATCTGCCTTGAATGTGTCTGCATCGTCAATCGATGGAAAATAAACTTGTGTTGGCTGATCTAAGAATAAAATAGGTGGAATTTTACATGTTTCATGTGCTGCAAAATTGTAATTCAATGCAAGAAATAACGTCAAATGAGAGTAAAGCCAGTTAGCACCGCTCCCCATTGAACGTAAGAAAATCTTTTTGATATCACCTTTTTCATCTTTATTTTCATGCCAAAGATCAAATGTATCAATGTCAAATTTTAATGAGCCATATTTATATGTATCTTCAAAATCAAAGCCACTACCTATAGCTTTCATTTTTGTATTAATGCCTTTCCTGAGAGATCGTAACCTAGCTTCAACATCATACTGAGCCATTGCCTCATCATACTCGTTAACTTTCTTTTGCCAAAAATCCACCAACTTCTTAGTCTCAGATGGAGGATTCTCAATATATCTCTCAATAGCTAGTTCAAGTTTTATTTTGGCTTTTTGAGCCGAAGCATCAATAGACTTTGTTTTTTGCAATTTATCGGCTTCATCATCAAGAGGTTTTAACGATCTCTCTACTTCGGTAAGTTCTTTTCGTAGTTCTTTAATCTGATTATCGATAACTCGGCGTTCCTCGCCAAATCCTTCACGTGCATAGGTGGAGACTTTAAGTTCTTCATTCAACCAATTTATCGCCATGGAAAGTTTATTTGCTTCTTCTTCAGCAACATCCGACTGCGATGAACAGACCGGACAATGTCCATGTTTAAGATTAGTCTTTTTGGGAAAGGAAAGGGACGTCAAAGTATCAGCAAATCCTGAAGCCTGAGCACTTGATATATCCAGCAAATAGAGAGAATTTCTTGCTTTCTGAATTTTTGACATCAGCGATGCTTTTGTTTTTCTCAACTCTTGTCTCTTTGTCTCAAATTCATTAGAAAGCCCATCGACCCGGATATTTATCCCTGAAATCTGGTTTAATGCTTGCTGAGGTCTTTGCCAGATATCTAAAGGAGTAAATTCAGTTAGTGGTTGGCCAGTGAATGCATAGTATTCATTAATGAATCTCAAAAATTCGTTGAGAAAATTCTCCTTTATCATCTCCTGTTTCGGTATTTGTGCCTGAGCTCGTTTGAGTTCATACATAGCTTCTGTTCGAAGCTTAGCAATATCGAAATATTTCTCTCCAACGATATCCATGAAAATCTTAAAATGATCAATGACTTGATCTCGCTTACGTTTTTCATCAAATCGATAGAAAATCGCATGCCTGTTGGCCACCAAATTTTGGTGCTGCAGCATGAAAGATGCAAAGCTACGTACAGATGGTGTCGGGCTTTTCTTTCCTGTCACCTCTTTTCTAAGTGGATCAACATCAATATTCTCAATCGTTACAGCGAAATATCTCCCGAGACTCTTAATAAACTCATCTTTATAAAGAAAGTATTGAGAAGAAAAAAATGATTTAACCTCCTTAATGAGTGAAAGAATATCATCAACATCAGGTCCGGTTACTTCACGCAAGAAACATTTTTTACTTTTAGCCGTTCTCCCAATTACAACAGCAAAATTATTAAATCGCAGAACTGTAAAAAAAAACCTCGCCCGTTCTGTAATAATTCCCTCAGGTATTGTATCTTCAGTACTTCCCATACAATAATCAAATATATCAAGTATTGCACTTTTTCCTTTAGACGATTTACCTGTAATAATATTAAGACCAGGTGTAAAAGGAACAGCATGTACTTTATAGTTATTATCAATAACGCCGATATAATTTACATAACACATCATAATGATTTGAGCCCCAGCATTCTATAGATTGAAACAACATTTTCACCTGCTAAAACCATTGATAACTTTTGACCATATCTGAAAAGGTTCTTATCTGAATTACTAACATTTGGTTTTTTGAGTGTCTTGATCGAAAGTTCTTGCGTAACTTCCAGACTTTCCTCAGAGGCCAGAATCAATAAGGCAGCATTGGTAATAGGTTTAAACTCTTCTATACGGATCTCTAGCCCAACTAGCCTGCTTGTAACTGAAGACATTGTTCTAATCGAACTGTCGGTCCTGGCACCTTTTAAAAAACCATGCATTGGTTTGTAGGTAACAATCGGGAGTATCAAATAGCTCAAAAGTAGATCTTTCTCGACAGGTTCCCAATCTTGATAAAAACCATGAATGACAGGAGCAAGCGCAAAAGGTGTTCTATGCAATGTGTAGAGATGCTCAGATGCTTGGGAGGTCATTACCATAACCTCCAGTGAAACTGAACATCCTCATCTTCTGATTCTTCTCCGGCAAGTAAGTGGTAAATGCCATTACGGAACTCAATCCTCGTGTGATCCATACCGCAAAATGGAGCAACGTCTGTTGAATTACGTTCAAGATAAAAAATTTCAGACTTCTTTTCGAGTTCAACTTGGCTTGTAAGCTCAGAGCAATCCAGTATTGCTCTTTCTCGCAAAAACTGATGCTGAACCAGATGGTTTTGCATATAACCATCCAGTTCTGGCTTGAAAAGCACTCCATCTGTCAAGAGTTCGGAAATTACAGTCTCAGCAACTAATCGGTGCAGAGCAGCCTTCTTTAGATGTTTTTCTCCGTTAAATTCAGTTATCTTCCTTGCGAATAGCATTGGTTTAATCTGCTCAACATTGATGGTCGTTTTGAGTGCAGTAGTGTCAATCTGCGGAAACGTGTCTGGATGCTTGATGTATTGACGGGTAAGTTCAGTAAATTTTGTTGAGAAATCTTGCTGTGTGATCTGCCATCCGTCACTCAACAGTTTGTAACTCCAAATGAAACCTAGAAAATCATCTATGAATTGCTGACATTTAGAGGGACGAATCATTGTGAGAAAACGCCTCTGGTAGTTATGGATACTCTGTTTCAGATCGGCTGCACCGGTTGTAATATGCATCCGTTCCAGAACTTCCATGAGCTGATCACGCCGCACTGGATCCATTACGTACTGCTGAAGTGACAGAGATTTAGTTGGCTTCGTGGTTTCGCTCTCATGTTCTGCTACTTTGATTTCCTGTTTAGCAGCTCTCTTATTAGCAGCAGCACGCGAAGATGCAAAGATATTTTCCATAACCTCAAGCCGCTCAGCAGGAGTACGCTCGTTCCAACCTTTAAGCTCACTCCGCGCTCCAAACTCCTGCGTCGTTAGTAGCACAAGTCTTCTGAAAGAAGTACGGCTGAAGCTTTTATGCATCCAGTTTTTCACTGTATTCCAGAAATTGGCATGACTGTCAGTAAGATTGTCTGTGTAGTATTTGACCTCAGTCTGAGTTATTCCGGGAACGGTCACATCGCCTGATACTTCAATCCACACGCTTTCGTTCGGGGCAAGATCATGACAATATTCAATGGCAACAAGAAGTTGGTATTGAAGAGCCTTGAACAATAAGGTTGCGTCGAAGGGTAACTCTCCGGGGGCGACATCGACCGTATTGGCAGATAGTTCTGTATTCACACTTTCCAATTACCGCTCCCTTAACTAAATCATTCCAGAACACTAAGCGTATATCTTTACATATATAAGATACTTGCCCATTTATCAAGATCTGTGAAGTGGTCGACGAAAACTGACCACCCTGACCACCGTATTAGAGTTTTTCCAGTATTTATTTTCTGATTTGTTTGGTGGCAACCCACAGTTATATCCGTGTGTCCTTAAACTGCCCCCATGAATCTCCAAACACTTCGACCTACCTTAAATTAGTGACTATCTGGGATATGTAGGATGGACTATTGTTAGTTTTTTTAAATTTAAAAAAACATCGCTATATGTGATAATAATTATTATTACACATTTTATTTTAATAGCGTCCCGTTATCAAAGAACGGTTCTCTGAAAAGAAAACCGTCCTGATATTTTTTTTCACCATTTTATTTCACCATTGCGCGAACGGTTTTTCGTTTCGCTTTACGTACCGTTTTCTTTTTAACATGTTTCTTCGACGCTTTCGCAGCATCCTGTTTGAGGGTGGTAGCCTGTGCGTGCTGAACGGGCTGACTGGCCGATACAGCTGCGAATGTACCTGTAGCGAAGAGGGACAGCGTAGCGCCCAGAAGAACAACGGATAACTTTGACATAGCAACATCTCCAGTGTGTTGGGGGAATACCACCGCTGAAAATGCGACAGGGAGACCAGCCGGGTCAACCAGAGCAACACCAACCAGCTTACCCGTAACTATTTATCTTTTTTTCTGTGGTTTAATTCTGAATGCCGCCCCACTGGGCTGACGAATGCCCATTTTGCCCTGCGTCTGATTAGCTGCCCGGTTCAGGGCGCTGATATTCAGTTTTTCGTCCACAGGTAGCGCAAGACGGGAATAACACGCCCGCCGCTTCTGGCTGACCCATTCACGCTGGGCATCCGTCTCACACCCGTCCATCACCGCCAGCCAACGGGCCGCCTCCCTCCGCCACAGCCCGGCGTTCTCCAGCTTTTCAGCTATAACATCACTGACCATACCTAGCCCCCCGCGTTGTTGTTGATAATGGTTCATCGTTACGGCATGACAACATATCACCTGCCCGTTGCGTCATAATGGTCGGTCGCAACCCTGTGATTTGTCGCCCACTGAACAGGAATGCGCCAGCATCGACCAGCTTTATGATTTCCCGGGTCACCGTTTCCGGTGTGACGCCGATATAGTTCGCAATATCGCATCGCAGCATTGGCAACCGAAAGTCCAGCATGACAACACCCTGAAAACCATAGCGGACAGCAAAATCATAAATAAAATATGCCAGCCGCTCGCCGGCACTCAGTCTTGTCAGCTGATAATAACGGGCTTTGTTCTGGCACAAATGCTCACTCATTAACCGGTAAACGTGTCGCCGGGCCTCACTGGTCCCCATAAACTCACTTAACGCTGTCGGGGACAAAGGGTATACCGCACAGTCATCAATCACCTGCGCATAGCCCCGGTGGCATTCACCGGGCAATCCATCCAGACCAATATACTCACCGGGCAGATAAAAACCGGTTATCTGCTCCTCCCCGCCAGCGTTGATATAAAACGTTTTGACCGCACCGAATTTAATCAGCCAGAGTCCACTGAACGTATCACCGGCACGCCACAGGTACTGCCTTTTACCGTATTGCCGGGACGGTCTCTGCCTGATGGTATCCCGTAACAAATTTTTCACCATGGGTCATACTCCGGCAATTCAACTGCATGCCATGTTTTCTGGTACCAGCGTAAAATCCAGCACAGCAATATCCTGCTGCACCGGTCGAAAGATTGTTTTCAGCGCCTCATGTGCCGGATGCGGCAGATATCGCTGGCGTGCTGCTTCATCGGCAAACGTCATCAGCACGCAGTGTGTGAAGCCGTTATTCTTGCCTTCAGGGCTATTGTTGATGCCCCATTCCACGCTTGTAACCCCTTCAATCCGAGCGGGGATTTGCAGGAATGCCGTTCTGACGGCCAGTATTTGTTCCGGTAATGCACTATCAGTAAACGTAATAAATAAAATATGACGAATCATTATCATCCTGTTAACTCACATTAATAAATAGTTTATTCAGGGTAGGCATCCCGACTCCTCATCATAGTGCTTGCTAATATTTACAAATTACCACAATGAAGTTTCTTTCCTTTGACGCCCCCCCCATGGGTCATCAAGAAGGTACATCGGTGCGACAGGAACATCAGCGGGTACGAATGAAAAATTATAATAGACTTCATGCCCCTCACAAATTTCAAAGTAAACCAAATCCCCCCCTGGAGTAAGGTCTAGATTTATCTTTACAACTTCCATTGCCGAAGCGACAACAAATTCATCATTATCACTCACTTCAAAAGGTACAACGATACAACGTTGTGCATCAACAGAGAGGATAAAATCATTAACTAATCTGATGTTCACATTTGCTCCAAAAGCATCTTCTGGTAAAGGATCAAATATTACATAATCAGGATGGATGATTGCACCCTGTTCAATATTCACAGGCCCCCATCGGCTGACAGTCTCATCAAACGCCCTTGAGCGAAGCACAATTTGACCATGTGAAACAAGCAAATCAGCAACTTGACTTTCAAGTATTTTCATTTACACCTCGACTTACCGATTCAGCATGGTTACATAAATCTGCAAACTATAACCTTGATAGGCCCATCCCATATAAGGGTAAATACATCCCGCGATAATCCACCATCCGATATTCGACCATTAGCCTCTTGTGGATTTTCTCAGCACAACCCTCTCGCAGAGCCGATCAAATCAATCACGATATACTGTGACCAGTTCCTGGATAAATTCATAATGCAACTTACAAAAGTTCGATATTTACCCTGACATCCCCACCGACATTGGACAATATAGAGTTATAAAAGGCAGTAAATGTATTAAAAATTTTATAAACATTACCTTCCTCACTAAGTTCCTGGTGACAGAAGCCTTCATCAAAATGTATATGACCTCTATCCCAATAATAAATTGACTTATCGCCCCCTCCTCCATTAATTAAAAATAAATTCCCACCAGGATCTGCACCAATGACAAAAGGGTTATCAAAAGCAACAAATTCATCTCGTATTTCGTTTGCTTTTACCAGACTTAGAGTTTCATTTTTAGTATCGATGCCATACATTTCCTGAAAATCCACTTCACCATTATCAACCATGGGAAAAGGAATCGTACAATAAGAACCCGAACCAATAAACATCCCATTGAACCGAGTCAAAAATTCAAAATAATCTTTAGGAAGAACAATCCCATAAGTGGATTCAACCTTCAGGATATTTGAATCACTAGTACCAAATGATTTTATGATTGCCATCAAACCTCCAAAGTTAACTACATGTTTTATTTTTAATATTAGAAACGCCCCCCTTATGTGTAAATTCAGAATGCACACTTTTGGGCACTTCTTGCATCGTAATTCCATTTTGATGATGATGCCATGTATTATTCAAATAATCAGCAGGTCCATTTGGAGCCAATGCATCAGCTTTGCCAAAATCACCTAATGGGCTCCGACCATGATTTCCCATAAGGTTTGGAACATCAACCTGTTGCACTGCATGAGGGCCAAAGTCAGGATACCCATCAGGATAACGAACAGTCGTACCAGCAGCATTTTTATAAACCCATGTTCCGTCAGACTCATTCCCGACAGTGCCTCCTTTAGCTACCCATTTGATTGGATCAGGAGAGTTAGGCGGTTTTCCAGGAATCAGGCCAAGTGGGTCAATCCACTCCAGCGGATTATGCACATATCCCTGTGGTCTTATCCCACCAGCTAACCCTATTGGGTCTGACGACAGGTATTGTCCAGGCTCCGGATCGTAATAACGATACCGATTGTAGTATAACCCGCTTTCGGCATCATAAAGCTGACCGGGGTAACGCAGGTCGCAGCTGACTTCATCGTTAGCCGCATCTCCCGGGAACATGGGATGGGATATTGGCGTTTTCGTCTCCTGATATCCATCCCACAGCGCCTGTTCCCCGCGCCAGTGAACTTCACCGTCTTCGCTGCACAACTCCCTTGCCGTGCCGGTCAAATCCGTCACGACGTAGTGCAGCCGGACAGTCTCGTTCTGCTTTTCCACCTGTGCCAACGGGCGGAACGTGTCCGGTTCATACACCCACTGTACGGCACGGGCAGCGCTGCCATCGGCCAGCCATTGCTGTTCACCGACCAGTTGGTCGCCATCCCAGCAGTATTCCACTCGCAGCAGACTCCTGGCCGACTCCACACTCCCCTCACGGGTCTTACTCACTCGTCGCCCAAAGGCATCATACCGGTATCGCCAGCGAGCACCATCAGGGCGCTGTATCCGAACCAGCCGGTCATACGCATCCCAGGAGTAGTGCGTTTCTTCCGGCCTGAACCCGGCACGTTCACGGCGTTTGAGAATAAGCCTGCCACAGGCATCGTAATGACAATGCGTATCGCGGTAGCGGATCACCCTGCCCGCCATGTCGTAATGCATTGTCTCTGTATGCACCACCGGCGTTGACGGCTCCGGCGCTTTACCGGCAACCAGTGACTGAATTTCCTTCAGATTCAGTTCGCTGTCATACGCAAACACTCTGGG
>NZ_QFXN01000305.1:0-1928 GCF_003144775.1 Enterobacter sp. CGMCC 5087
CAGATCGGTAAAACTGTCAACCCCAAAGAAGGTCGGTGCAACAGAAGAAATGCAGGGGGCATGTGCCATTGCGCCCACGGCGCTGAGGTATTGCATCAGCTTGATATCCGGAGAGCTCTGCGTCAGGGCATAATCACCGATCACCGCGCCAACGGGCTCACCACCAAACTGCCCATAACCGGTGGAATAAACATGCTTATAGAACCCGGACTGGGTGATTTCAGGGGCAAATTCAAAATCATCAAGCAGTTCTTCTTTGGTGGCATGCAGCATCAAAATTTTGATGTTTTCCCGGAAATCCGTTCTGTCCACCAGCAGCTTCGCTGAACGCCAGGTTGACTCCAGAGCCTGGAACTCGCTCGCATGCAGGATCTCATCAATCTGAGCACTGAGTTTTTTGTCCAGCTCAACAATCATGCGGTCAACCAGGGCCTTATTAACAGGCTCTGCAGCATCGCCACTGTCAAGGATGTTGGATATCAGCGCAGTGATGCCCTGCTTTGCGACGTTATAGCCTTCATCGACGGGCGTAATACGGGCCTGCGCCATGATTTCGTCAAGCAGAGAGGAAGACGTCCCGGCAACGTCAGTGCGGGTTTGTTTTTCGGTAGCAGACATAATTTTTCCCTTACTGTCGTCGCATTATTTTTCTGGCTTGATGAGATCCAGCTCTTTAAGCAGCTGTTCACGGGCATCAGGGTTTGCAAGCAAATCCTGCAAACGGTTACGGAATGACGGGATGTTCCCCAGCGGACCCTTAAGCGCAACCAGCGCCTCACGCAACTCCAGCAATTTACGTAACTCAGGGACCTGCTGCGCAAGGTTGTCCGGGGAGAAATCAGCAAGAGAAGCGATGTTCAGATGAACAGGCAGGTCATCTTCGCTTTCGTCTTCCAGACGATTTGGCACATTAAAAGCGAGATCAATTTTGCTTTCCCGCATGACGGCATTGAAATTATTCTTGTCCAGCGACACCGTCTGACGTTCTTCAATCGGCGTTTCTTCTGTTCGCCCTTTCAGGTCACCGATAACCATCAGAGTTAATGGTAATTCAACCTCTGCCTGTTGACCGCCGGTCGCAGGAACATATTTGATATTAATTCTTTCTTTCGGCGCGACAGAAGAGCTGTCCTTATTTTTACTCATATTCCTCTCACTCGATTCTTTCAAAAAGCAAAAGTTAAAGCAGGCAGGTCAGCAAATGCAACCCGGTATTGGCTGCAATCCCGGATTCACTTTTAAGCATTCACCTGACAGTTAATTCGCAACGGTTGCCTGGCACCACGAACCGATTCTGGACGTTCAGGGCATCAGGTTTTATTTTGATCATGCTAGATCATTACGCTACACATTTGCAATAAAACAGAATTAAAGATCAATATCAGATCACAAAAAGAGATTTTACTTCAAATTGTAACGGCGTGGATAAATTGGGATAAATCTGATAAATGTCATCACAACAGCACAAAACGCCTACAAAAACCATCATCACCCTCACCTGTAGAATATTATTTCATTACGATAATGAAAGACTTCCACCCCGTTACCGGACAGGATAAAAATATGTCTACGCGCACGCCATTAAATACAATTAGAAATAAAAATATTATTTTCAGCCATTGATTTTTATTGCATAGCAATAAAAATTAAAAACAACACAATCAAAATAATTTTTGTTGCCAATTCGTTTATACTAAGCATGAACATCATTTCGATACTTTCATGAATAAATACGTAGTCTGATTATGACGACATTAAAATCTGCATTGCGCCGTGCCTTACTGGTGGCTTCTGGCTCTCTGTTGTTGACTGTTTTTACTGTACAGGCAGACACAACTGTCATCTTTCTCCGTCATGTGCGTATTCCGCTCTGATCGATCATGTTTTCGCGTGGAACGTCGATCAGCGATTCGCAGCTGATCGATCAT
>NZ_QFXN01000288.1:0-9206 GCF_003144775.1 Enterobacter sp. CGMCC 5087
ATGCGTGCATCCCGCCCGCCACGCTCTCCGGTTATCTGCCCGGTGCCATTCAGCCTGAACTCCCGGTTTCCCCAGTGGCTGTCGTCAATACCCACCAGGCGATCCAGTACATCGTACCGGTATTGACGCTCCAGCACGTCATTCACCCGACCACCGTCCGGTGCCAGAGACTGACGCACCAGCAGTCCGGTGTCACTCCATTCATGCCGGAGCGAAAATCCCTGACCGTTGCTGCGCTGTTGTTCCAGGCCAGCCCCATTATGGCTGAACGTCAGCGGCTGATGACTCCCCACCGACAGCGCGGCCAGACGCCCCTGATGCCAGCTGAGCCCCAGTTCTTTCAGCAGTCCGTCAGCGACCACCCGCTGACCGGTTTCATCATAGACAGAACGAATCGCCTGCCCGTTAACGCGTTCACAGAGTATCTTACCCGACGGACTCCATTCATATTCCACCACCGCATCTGCGCCTGCGGCTTTCAGCAACCGCCCTGCGGCGTCATAGCTGAACGTCGTGATGCTTTCCTGCTCTCCGTCTGCGCGATAAGCCGTGATGTCGCTGAGGCGACGGACCTTATCGTAGCCATAACGCAGCACGCTGCCATCCGGCGCATGGCGGGCGTTGAGCTGTCCGCAGACATCGTACTCATACCGGTACAGCCGTCCGTCATAGTGACGCTCTTCGGATAACCGCCCGCAGGCGTCAAACCGGTATATCCACTTCTGACCATGGCTGTTGGTAACGCCTGCAAACTCAGCTTCCGCGTTATAGTGAAGCCTGACGGTGGCCCCCTCCGGGTTAGTTATCCCGGTAAGATTATCAAACGCCCCCCAGGTGTAACGGTTTACCAGCCCCAGTGCGTCACGTACGGAAGTCAGATTGCCCTCTGCATCCCATTTCAGATGACTTTCAGTGGCATTTTCATAACGCACCAGACAGGGCGCTTCACTGCTTCCCTTATATTCCCAGCGACGAAACAGTATTTTCCCGTTTTCCGGAACGATCCGGCGTTCAGTAAGACGATGCTGTTTATCATAGAGAAATTGCACCGGAGGTATGCCCGTTGATTCAATACGCTCTGCCAGCCCGTGCGCGTTATACTGCCAGTGCTGCTCACGACCATCCGGCGAATGCAGGAAGGCCAGCTGTCCCCGTTCTGTCCAGCGTTGTTCCCGGCGCCGGTTCTCCGGATCCTGAACTGCCAACAGCAGCCCCTGCGGGTCATGCTCATACTGCCAGACCGCACCACAGGGATCGGTATATGCCTGCAATACGCCTTCATCGTCGTAATCATAGCGCTGGCTGGTTCCGTCTGGCCGGGTGACGGCAACAACCTGCCCCCACGAATTCCTCTGGTATTCCGTGCGGTTGCCCAGCGGGTCGGTTTGTGCCGCAAGCTCGCCGTCCAGCCATTCAAAACGATTTTCCCCGCCATCAGCCTGACGACGACAGAGGATGTTATTTCTGTGGTCCCGGGTATAGCTCACAACTCCACCAAAGCCGTTATGGTAATGGCCGGTGAGGGTCTCATCGTCCCAGACATATCGTCCACGCCAGTAGTCGCCGGATGTTCTGTCGGTAAGCGCACGCCCCCTGTGGTCGTAAGTATGCTCCACCCACGTTTGCGACAGGTCATTCCACCGGAGCATCCAGCCTTCGGGGGAATAGCGATAATCGAAGCTTCGTCCTGCACCGGCACGCACTTCAAATAAATGTCCCTGTGTATCATAGCGATACGTAGCCAGCGTTTTAACCGCCCTTTTATCCCTGTCACACAATCTCAGTGTGGTGATGCGATTATGCTCAGTTTCAGCAAAAATCAGACGCCAGTCCGGCAGCACGATCCAGCGTAACGTTCCCCGGTCACGCAGCAGAGTAATACGGTTACCCGTGCGATCTTCCATTGACGTCAGATTAAGCTGTTTGCCTTGCGCATACTCAAACTCATAACGGACGCCGTCGACATGGCGTAGCCGGAGTTTCCCCTGTTCGCGACTCAGACGCCATTCGGGACCGGAAGCCGCCCGCTGATGCTGACCCTCATCCGGCGAAGCAAAGACATGCTGGTTGAACTCACCGTCAGTCAGCGTGACCAGTCCGTTATCCAAGGTCAGGTGCATATCCCACTGACAGCGCCAGAGTGAACCCAGCAGGCCAGAATGACGCTCGCCGGTGGAACGATAGAAACGGCGTAATTCCAGCGGAAAGAATCCCGGTACGGAGAAATCAGTACGCCAGTCCACGACAGCTCCGGTCGCCATATCAACCGGTTCACCTTCCGTCTGGCAATGTTTGCTGGAGGCCAGACAGGCCTCATCCTTTTTCAGCGCGTCCTGCTCAAGCCGTGTTTTATCCACGACTTCTCCCCGGTTGCGGCCTGCATTCACCGATACTGTTGCAGCTGAGATCCCTTCGGCATTTTTGCGTTCATAGCTGCCTTTAGGGCGTGCAGAATCCGATACACGGGTAACCACTTTCGAAACAAACTCATCAAACCTGGCCGTGATGTACGCCACTGAAGCATCAAATTTTTCAATGAGTCGTTCCAGCACATCCACCAGCGCACGAAACTCCGCGTGGATCATCTGCACAATCCAGCGGTTACTGGCCGCATCCGTCAGGGTTTTTGACAGGGCTGAATGTATCTCAGATAACAACGCCCGGGCCTGCGCGCCATAATGCTTAAGTTGCCCCTGCAGATAACTCAGCCCCTTCACCAGATTGCCGTCAGAGAGTCCCCTGATAGTGCGAATGGCAAACTGGATATCACCGGAATTGAGCAAATGGGATTTTTCCAGTCCGCGCAGAATGGCCCGCCCGGAGACTTTGATGGCATCCCCCAGACCGGGGACAAAACCGATGGCGCACAACACACCATCAGCAATATGTAGCGGGTCATTCAGGGAGTCCGGTTTTTTCCAGCTGTCCCATGCCCATTCACCGATGGCATAAAAATCGATGGCCTGCCCGACCACGGGCACAAAGCCCAGGGCAATCTGGCAGAACAATAAAAGCGCGGTGTTATCATCCCCCACATGGTCAGCCACTTCTGCGGCCAGACGGTGGTGAATTTTATTAATAGCCTCTTTGAATGCGATATTGCCCTGATTAACCTGCCGGTCGAGCTGGCGAAAACGTACATACGCGTCACGATAACTTTCCGGAATGGAGGTAAAAACTCCCCCCAGCCATCCGGTATCATTGACCGTCACCTGTTTATCGCTGCTGTCCTCAGCATCGTATTCCAGTAGCCCCTGCTTACGAAGCAGCAGAAACAGCGTGAAGTACTCTCCCGCCAGACGGGCATATTCAGGGTTTTCCTGCAGTACCGGGTTATTTGTCTCTGCCTTTTCCGGTTCAAAAGTGTCTGAACCTTCATCCAGCATCAGTTCAAACGTCCCGCATCCCATGTCGTAAATAAAACAAAGGCCGTCAGCGTCGGTCCGGCCATTAATCTGCGTGCCATTGCTGTCGGTCAGCACAAAGGGCGCATCAGGAACCGGCTTTCCGGAATCATAATGGTAATGAATCAGCGCCTCGCAGCCGCACTTAACGCAGCCTCCGGAGATTTTATTCTCAGTAGAAAAGTTCTTTTCAGCGGCATCGTTACTGCTTACCAGCGTTGCCGATTTATTTTCACTCATGACGTCATCCTTGTTTTACGCGTTATCCATCATTTCAACCGCTTTACGGTAAAGACGGTCCATGCGACTGCCGGCGGGGGTATATTCAGCGTCCCTCATAATGGCCTGTGCCCAGGCTTCACCGATAAAGCCGGGATGGAGTTCGCTCGCCAGCGCCAGATAGCGCACAATGTCACGGTCATGACGAAAACCAGATTCAAGGGCCTGCTGGTAGTGCTGTTCAGTAAACTGCTGCAGCTCGGTGTTTTCTGTATCGTGCCAGCGGGGATGGTGCTGCCGGAGGTGGGTCATATAGCGTTGCAGGGTATTAAGAAGAGAAGGCGTCAAAATGGCCTGCCACTGTAGTGGGCTGAGTATTCGTGGTTGTGTGATATTGAGGGAATGTTCACTGTGATGGGTCAGTTCCAGCCTTTCAGCCGGACCATCGGGTGCAAGATGCCAGAATTCAGCAACAGGTCCGAAGAAAGCCTTTGCTTCAGGATGGGTACTGGCCTCCAGCAGCGGACGGACAACCTGCCAGTCGGCAAGGCGTAACGTCACATCGTCCTGTTCAGGCGTGGTCACCAGCAGCCAGGAACGCAGATGCTGTGAAAGCACCTGCAATTGCTTCTCTTCACTCCGGGAACTGTGCTTCCAGGACAACCGGACACCTACGCCCCAGCCGTCAAGGGTGAGGACATGTTCTTTCACTTGTTCCCAGTTATTCGTATTGACCGGGATGATATAGGGCGAAATGGACGCATGAATGGCCCCAGCCTTATCCCGGTACAAACGCGTCCGTTCATTCTTTCCGGACAACTTTTCGGCCAACCATGGAACAGAATCATTAATGGCAGCTTCAGCAAGAATAAAACAACCGCCTTCTGCCAGTGTCTGGCGCCATTGAGTATGTGTAGTTTGATGATGTAAAAGAAAAGGCTGCAAAATCGCCACGTGTGACGCTCCCAAAATATCATAACGTTCAGATAAGAAAATAACTTTAAAGGCATTGTTAATTATCAAATTGAAAAACGTCTAACAACAGCCCTTGCATTTTCAATTGAGACGTTGATAAGAACCGGGATTCATATCATCCTCGATAAAGAAATAACCATTTTTTTTCTCATATTTCATATCAAACAACTTAATTGACACATCTGCATCTCCACCACAAATAGCAGGAGCATTATTTTCACGCACACTAAAAAACACATACCTTTCATTTTCCTTCTGATATTCAAAAGACAAACACTCAGGCCTTAGCGTGGTCAAACTATTTCCTTTTATTTTCTTTAAGGCAAGCTCGGATAAATTATCCATATCCATCCCAGCCTGAACAGAAAAAGAAAAAACAAAAAAAAGCAAAAGCAAAAATGAAAAAAGAAAGCGATTAATCATATTCATATAAATCATACCCACTCATGACTTTAATTAGTTTATTTTCATACGAAGGGTCAGTTGCATAACCTGCTTTCGCAATTTCATGCACAAACCTATTTGGTTCCGTAGCAAACGAAAAAGCCAGTTTATATCGTTTATTCTCAGATAAGAACCTGCCATAATCATCTGCCGATTCTCCATAATCATGATATGCCCTGAACGATTGTGTTTTTGAAACATAATGCCCATTTTCATACTCATGAGTCGTAAATGATGCTGTTTCACCTGAGGCAGACTTACCTTTAATTCCAAAATAAGCGTTATTTTTGACTTGCCTCCCCCATCCAGACTCAAGACCCGACTGTGCCAGCAATACTGAAACGGGGACCTTCCATTTCGGATTTATACTACCGCCGCACCATTCGCTCTCATGTTTGATCACAATAATGGCGTATCAGTTTTGATGTGTATTACTCAATCAGAACATCCATTATTTTTTTAACTAAAATTAATTTTGGAATATGCATATTGAAGTCATCAAACGGTTGAGAATTCGTAACTATCAAACTGATCTTTCCCTCAAGAAACTTCAATCGTCCCTCACCGCTACCACCGAATGAGATCACGCTGGCATCTCCATCAAGAACACCGGATATAGTAGAAGATTTTTTATCGCAATCGATTCTATTGCCACCAGAATTTATGAAACAATAATGACCAGAAATCTTTCCATTATCTTGAGTAAGATTTAACGTATACGATGAATTTTTATCGAGAAATACCCAGCACCCTGTAAAATCACTTGCATCGCAAGATAGAATCCAAAAAAAAGTAAAAATAGGTAGTATTTCATGTATCCGCCTGTAAACAATCATCAACCCATCCCAACCAACCAACCATTTAAGAATTTGATTTGCGTATTTGGTATGCCATTCGTAACTGTAAGAGATCTATAGTAGTGTTTATGTACATTAGCTAAGTGATGAAAAAAAATAAATTTGGTCACTAATTGAATTAATATAATGAACCATCCATAACGTTGCTCACTTGCAATTTGGAGTCATATTCTGTGTTGGTAAATGTTCTAACATCAGAATGAGGCGACAGGATGGTTCACTCTGCCACATATGTTATGCTATCCGGCATTCCCAACAACATCACCCAGCTTAGCGCTTTGAGCATCTCCTTCATTTCACCCATACGCATGGATTTCATCATTAATATATCATATCCAGTTTTTTCTAAAAATCGTGATCTCATATTTGATGCTTTATTTTTACTGCCGTGGAGCGTTCGGGTCATCACCATAATCAACTTCACACTTACCAGCATCCAGCACAGTTATAAATTTTGAATCATTAAATGTATATGCAATGTTCTCGCATTTATTATTTATTTTTCCAGTTGGCGGAATATTTGAACCCTCAATCCATATCATACTACTTTCAGGATAAAACTCTGGCATAAAATCCACGGGGACTGGAGTGCCATTGGCATGGTATGAAAAATATGCTTTATTGCCGTTAAATTCAGGGAGTTCAGAAACTGTTTCCCCTGAGATTTTATCAATCACCCAGCCGCAGACCCAGCGCTTGTCTCCGCATTCTTTAGGCAACTCACCGTTCCAACTCAGATAAAGGCGGTAATGACCTGCAAAGTTAACAGGCTTGACAAGCTCTCGTTGCATGGTTTGCTTCCATTTATCGGTATAGTTCTGCTGCTCTGTTGATAGCGCAATTTTTTTTGCAAATGGCCCTTTACTCACAACAACAGGATAATCAGAAAACTGTGGATTATCCTTATCAGCAAACGCTGTGCCGGTAAAAGTCAGCAATGCAAAGCCCAGAAAAAGATTATTGAGCTTCATTTTTCGAGTCCTTTAATTTCTGAATCAAATCATCTGGCATAATAAATACCTTATTCAGTTTGTCGCCATTGTAATATCCAATACCATCAACGTTCGCATAACGCTTTTTGTGTACAAGGTTGTGATGTTTATCACGAACAAATGACCCGTCAGGATTTTTTTCAAACTCATGTGGGTCAGGGCTGATTTTTTTGCCCTGTTTCACGCCCACCGATGCAAATTCCATCGCACAGGCATAGGCAGCCTCGTCCACGCTACCATCCCCTTCCAAATACGCAATAATAGCCGGTCGTTTAACTTTAATAATATATTCGTTAAAAATCCTGTCCTGCATTGCTTCGTCGTACAACGAATTCATATCCAGATGAAGAACCCTAATAGCCTCATTGAGTCCTGGGGGAGTTATCTGATACCGTCCGGTCGCAAACATTTGGTTAACCCCCTGTGCATCTATCACCTGCTGAAGAGTCATCGAAGTCAGGTTGGTATTACGATGCACCTCTGTCTGGGTCGGGTGCGGGTGCGGATATGTCTGGTTATAGGCGGTATAATCGTTCCGGGATTCGGCATTACAGATGAGGTTTGCAAATGCGCTGTGCGCCCAGCCTCGCTTAGCCCCTCCAATAACTGCCAGAAACTCAACCGGATGAAAATGCCATACCGCTTCATCTTTGCTGAACTCCGGCACCTGGCTCATCCACTCATGCGCATCCAGCCACTGCTGAACATAAGCCAGTGAGTCGCCTGACATTGTGGCAAGCACACCATTCCATTTTGGGTTAGTGCTGCCGCCATGCCACTCACTTTCGTGTTTTACCACCAGCCTGCGTAGCAAAAAATCAACGTACAGATTCCGGTGCCGTAGCATGTCGGATACAGAGTCCCGATTCTCGTTCTGTATATTCTCCGGAGTGTTCACCTTTTCCAGCTCGTCAGCCATTCTGGTGTAATACGCCTGCAACTGCCCGGACTCCATGTCGCGTCCGGCCCATATTTGGCTACTCAACCAGCGAAACGCATCAATGACCCACTGCTGTTCCAGACTGCGGAGTTGGTTCTTCGCAGGCTCCTGCCCTATGGCTTTGAATTTCAGTTTCGTCAGGTCGTTCTGACTCACCGTTTCCACATCATCCTTGCGTATCCAGGTGCCGGGACGGATTTGCAGATACGCCACGCTGGCGCTGTCTGTCGCAGACGTGGCTGATTCGGCCGGGATGATATCTGCAGCATCTCCCCGGTTTGTCAGGTCCACCGGCTCAAAGGAATAGCTGCTACCTTTCTCTTCACGCTGGTAAAGCTGTTTTCCTTCAGGAACCAGCAAAAACTGGCGTCCGGTATGCAGCTGCGCCGGGTTATTAAGAAACAGCGGCATCCGCCCGTCGTTGCTCAGTACCTCGATGTGCGAGAACCAGTCGGCCGTTACATTGCTAAACTCGTCCGGTACCTCTTCTTTACCTAAAAATCCTATCGCATCACCGGCCCTGATGGCCGTCATCACCTTAGGACACACCACGGTATCAAACTGCCCCGCCTTCAGCGCTGCCGACATCCAGCCGGGCAGATAACTGTACTGCTCACCAACAGGCGCCACATACTCAGGACGGGCGGAAGTCCAGAACTTATCCCCCACCGGAGCACCGCCTTTCAGTCTTTGCGCCAGGCCAAACACCTCCGCCTGTCCGTTGTGCAGCAGGAACGTTTCCTGCCGCTCAATCAGCACCTGCTCACCACTATGAAGACGGGCTTTATGAGAGACTTCAGGGGGTGCTTTCTGCCCCGACACCTCACTGCCGCTGTACTGACGCATGATGAGACCGTTGCCCCTGGGGGTCACCTGATACACCGTCCATTTCGGGTAACAGGAGAGCGGCGCAAGGTGCATATACAGCGTGTAAAAACACAGCCAGGTGGACGAATCTTTTGTCGGTTTATGGACCGAGCGCACCAGCAAAAATGACGGCGAGTACTGCAGCGGTTTGTCGCCGAGATTGCCCATAACGTAATCCTGGCACACGCGCCAGGCCACCAGTTCTCCGCTGGCAATACACTGCAGCGGTACCGCACCGTCACCGGTATCCGGCGTCAGCACCGACCAGGGCACCGTATTGCGGCTGATATGTATGCCGCCGTGCCACATGTCATTGGAGCCCGACAGCCAGCGCCCGTGTTTTTCCTGGCGCAGCAGAGTCAGTATGTCCTCCTGACGGTCAAAGTCTTTGCCGTTTGCATTCCTTATCGGATAACGCGTTTCCATCGGGACGACCTTTTTTGTCTAATCAATGACTTTCAGCGAGAGATAAGCTTTCTCACATCCGGAAGGGGTTCTGGTGTCAGCG
>NZ_QFXN01000289.1:0-955 GCF_003144775.1 Enterobacter sp. CGMCC 5087
GGGTGACAGCCCCAGCAGCGGAGCCCGGTCAAGAACAGCCTGCTTCGCACAGTCATGAACCGGAGATTTCCAGGGGGTGTCACCGATAATGACGTTGCCACTGCCCGAAGCAATCATGCCGCCACAGCCAATCGCATCACCGATACGTGCAGCAGGTTTCCCGTTAAAACGAACCGTTGATGACCCCGCTGAAATCGACCGCGAATGCATACCATGCGGCGTGTTGGGGCACGGGCAACCATGGAGGGCCACCGCATCGCCCTGTCGGGCAGCCGGCACCCCGTTGATACGAATATCGGGACTTCCTTCAATAACAGGTGTATCCGGAAAACACGCGTGGCCTTGTCCGGTATCACCCAGTCGTGCAGCGCCTGGCATAGTGCCTCCTTAAGGGCATAATGGTGCATCCGGCAGCGAAGGTGCCGCCGGTGATTCAGGTTCAACAGAGACCGGGGCTGTCCCGACGCCCGGGCTTCCCCCCTCATTCACTTTGACAAGATTGCCCTGCAGGGTAATGCCCGAGTCATCTATCTTCATGAACCCTCCCGGGCCTTTGACGGTGAAGGATTGTCCCGCTTCCAGTACGATATCCGTGGCTTTGAGGTAATGATCGTTATTCACCACCGTGCGCTGGTTAGCGCCAATGATGGCTTCTTCAGACCCGGTCAGCGTGGTCTGACGGCTGCCCTCAATGCGGGTTACCTCACCGCCACCGATAAAGCGCTTAAAGGACTGGGTGATACTCTGAATAAAATTGCGCCCGATGGACTGATGGCTATCCTGGTGGATCAGTTCGTAATCATCCTGTCCCACGGTACGGTGGCTGTGCCTGTCGATACGTTCAAACTTATCCTGCACAACGCTCAGATGCTGATCGTTACCCACGCTCTGCCGGTGGTTGTTATTGATGACGGTGTCATGGTCTTTCTGGGCATGAAGAAACACCTGCTCGCGC
>NZ_QFXN01000290.1:0-1228 GCF_003144775.1 Enterobacter sp. CGMCC 5087
CGCATCTTCAAAACTCAGTTCGTTAAACCCGGTTCCCTGGTGCGTATCCGTGCGGATGACGGTACGGGTTTTATTGTGTGGCAGCACATAAGGCGCCAGATTGGTCGCATGGTAAGTACGCCCGGTAATAATTGGCTGATCCGGATCCCCTTCCAGAAAGCTCACCACCACTTCATGACCCACACGCGGAAGTGCCACCATCCCGTAGCGGCCCCCCGCCCAGCCCTGACTCACCCGCACCCAGCAGGAACTGAGGTCATCACTGTTGCCATAGCGGTCCCACGGGAATTTCACCTTCACGCGACCGTGCTCATCGCAGTAGATTTCTTCCGTCGCAGGCCCCGTCACAATCGCTATCTGCGGACCATCCACCATCGGGCGTGCCGGCATCTGCATGCGCCAGGCCGCTCCGCCTTTAATAACGTCGAACGTGTTGGTAAAGGTGGTGGGCTTGTCCCCGCCTTCCTCTTCCAGCGCCTGCGGCTGTTTTCCCTCATGCTTCACGGACACCACCTGCCACTGCGTGTTAAAGGCCTCGTTCTGGTGCTCTTCCAGCATAAACCGCAGCCCCGGACGCAGCTCTGCGCAGTTTGACAGGCCATTGCCGGTGACCGCATCAGCTCTGAGCGCATCCAGGCGGTAGGCGCTGAAGGCTTTACCGCTCTCAGCCTGCTTGTAGCGTCCCGGATAGTCGTAGTACTCATAGGGTTCACGCTGATGGTCCAGCTCGTGACTGATTTTTTTATTCGACTGGTTGTAAGCAGGATTTTTAAAACTATAGTCCCGCAGCTCCACCACTGTCGTTCGTACCGCTTCGGCATAGCGGAACTGCCGGATATACGCCCCCTGCTCCAGCCCCTGATTCGCCAGATTAAAGAAGACCGGGGTATCTTTTTTCTCCAGCGCCCCGGTATGGTCTGCAAACACCACCCGGTGCTTACCCGCCTCAAACTCGTGCCAGAAGAACATCCCCTCTTCCGCCGCCAGGCGGGTGATAAAGTCCAGATCGCTTTCCCGATACTGCACGCAGTATTCGCGCGCGGCATGGTCCTGACGCAACGAGAAGGTGTAGTCCAGAATACCCGCTTCTTCCAGGAGTTCACCGATGATGTCCTGCGGCTTTTTCACCTGGAAAATCCGGCAGTTGGTGCGCAGCCCGGTACGCCACAGGGCAGGTTGCACAATGGCCTCGTAACGGGTCCGGCGAAATCCCGTATCCCCCTGCGCA
>NZ_QFXN01000291.1:0-5955 GCF_003144775.1 Enterobacter sp. CGMCC 5087
GCTCACGATACCGCTGACCCGTCGCTGCAACTCGCCGTTGTACCAGACCATCAGCTCGCAGGACTGGTCCAGCACATCCCCAAAATCAATCCCGGGCTGCGGGCTCGCCAGTTTCAGGCGCAGCTCAAAGGGCTTGTTCAGGGCTTCCTTCAGCTCAAATTCCACCACCGCAAAGGTACTGGCGGATAAACGCCCCATGTTTACTGTAAACTTCAGTCCCGTATCATTGACTATTCTATTAGCATTACTTGTAACCGGAGCGCCAGGTATTCCGTGCTGTGTTGAGGAGGAAGAGTTCGACGTACTGGTCGGTGTGCTTAATTGTGGGTCCGGTTTATTGATTGATGTCCCCGTGACATAATTACTATGTGCAGTGCTTCCAGCATTACTGCCGCTGCTCCCCGAGGGGGAACCGGGATCACCATTTGATTCATTTTGTGCAGGGCTGGTATCTTTTTGTGAAGAGAGTATTTCAGTAAGCTTACTAATATCGTCCTTCGTCACTTCTCCAATAAGAAAATATTCTTTTTCGTTTCCACTAACAAATGGGTTTTCAAAGGGCTTTCTGTTAACCAACTCAGCCTTAAGATTTTTTCCTGGATATTTCGATGCGGTTGTAAAATTATCAACTACAGTTCCGGATATAAGACAAGAACTGGCCGATGAGGTTGCATGTGCTTTACATAAAAAACTTAGCACATGAAAACTTTCAGCATCCTTTCCAGAAACATCATGAATTCGTTCTTTTTTCCACTTATCTGCACTTCCTAACAAATCATTAGCCTGTTGCTCAGAGATAGAATGTTGTTTTCTTTCACCATCACGCATGTAAGTAATGCAATTACTTTTCCTGTCGAGTGTTATTCGATATTTTCGTTGTTGTCGTGGATTAACTGTATTTACAGTAACAGTTATAGGGCGGGAGGAACCATTAGTATATTGCTTAGCACCATTGGCCTGAAAAACAGTGTTGTTATCCGGTTTTAAAGTAACACCACCGCGCCCATCAAAATTGAATCTGGTGTTACAACGATCTGGACGTTCTTTCCGGTAAAAAACTGAACTACTCATAAAGGAACCTTTAAGTAATTAATCTCTCTTAAATATAAACTGCGATGCCCCCTGCAGACTGCTACAGTGCACGATTTGCATTTACCACTGTGGTAACCCGAAGTTGCTAACTCTGGAAGTGATCCTTGATGAGCGCCCCCCTTCCTCACCGTAAACTGCAGTCCTGTCCCGTCCGCCACGTCATCTCTCCTCTTTCAGGGCAATGGCTACCGCACGCCCGGCTTTCACCGTTCGGGGGTCAATGTATCGTCTCAGTGTTCAGGTCTGACCGGCGCCACACCTCAGCACTGAATAACCCGGGCAGTAGCCCGGGTTATAAGACGTCATTTATGCTTCTGTTGGCGCACGCCAGTCATCGCTGCCGGAAGTGTTACCAACGATGTGTTCCCATTCAATTTTTCGGTACGCCAGAGAGACTTCGACGAGCTGGGTATAATTAGCCTCGTTCTCATCCTGGCAATGTGGCATATGCAGGTTGATATCGACGATGGTGGCATCGGTCAGTGCTGTCGTGAAAAAATGTTCCCGCTGACCTTGTGCGGAGATGCGATACCACTTGAGTGCTACCCCATCAAGTAGCTCACCAGACGCCAGCGCGTTATAAAGCAACGGTACGGCTTTGTTCAGTGTGACGGTGAATTTAAAAGGCTTATGAACGCGCAGACCGGACGGCTGCCCGGACTGCGGATCGGTCGGAACGGTGATGATGTGCTTAAATGCCTGTACCATCATTTCGTCCTTGTGGCCTTCCACATAGTTGTTACCGACAGAATCTGCAGTAAAAGCATCTTTGGTGATGAGCCCCTGTCTGGCTCCGGTAATGCTGATATAGCACGGTGCTGGCATTGTTAACTTCTCCATTGAATTAAACGTGATGTGTACTTCCGCAAGATATATGGCAATATCCATGCCAAATTTTTATTCAATTGTTTTTAAAGAGTTTTGTATTTTTGGGGGCCGGGTTAAAAACGGGATCGCGCAAGATCTTGCGCAAAATCAAGCAAGAAGTTGCGCAAACCTCTCTAACTCACGGCGTTTATTGCGTAAAAAGTGTTTTATGCTAAAAGCTGAGCAAGAAGTTGCGCAGATTTTGTATTTATTCTTTTAGTGGTTGTTTTACGTTCACTTTCGCAATTATTTTTGTGACTCTCATCACAATGAAAGCTACTCAGTCGTCGTTCGGATGATTAAAAAGCAACCAGCGGCCACACTTCACCGGAAATAAAAATCGGTCAGAGGGCCGCATCGTTCTGTCCCTGAGCGATACGCTGGCTCCACGCACGGGCCAGCTTCTGTGCGGATTGAATTTCATCGGGCTTCAGCAGGGCTTCCAGCGCATTAAGCGCATCCACCGCGTCTTTGGCGTTTTCCGTTGCGGCCAGGGAGTACCAGGCATAAGCCTGAACCCGGCTGCGCGGCAGCCCCAGTCCGTCCTGACTCATCATGCCTGCCCGGTACTGTGCCATCCGGTTTCCCGACATCGCGCTGAGCCGGTATTGCGTAAAGGCCTGCGTGTAATCATGTTGTCCGCCGAGACCAAGGCGCAGCATGTCGCCGTAGTGGTAACGACCTTCCGCATCGCCCCGTGCTGCCAGCTGCTGCCATGCGATTCTGGCGTGAACCTCATCGCCCTGCTTTTCATACCACCCGGCAAGTCCCCGCCCGGCCTGAAGGTCACCGCCTTTCGCGGAGAGCATCAGATACCGTAGTTTCATCTCATCGCTGGGTTGATACTGGCTGTAGAGATACTGTGCCCGGGCATCGCCTTTATCGACAGCACGCTTAAGCCAGAGCATCCCTTCGGTCTGATTTTGTGCCACGCCGTTGCCGCTCAGATACGCCTGCCCCAGGAAGCGCTGCGCGGCCACATCCCCGCCCTGTGCCGCTTTCTGATACCACATCAGCTTTTCCGTGCCTTCGCTGTGCTCTGCCAGCCAGCGCTGCGCCGCCGGGTTACCCATGGCCGCAGCCTGACGGTAGTTACGGCGAGCGATATCCCGAGCCTTATCCACACCGTTTCCGGTTTCATAACGGCGGGCAAGCAGGGCCAGAGCAGCGGGCTCTTCCTGCACGGCAGCTTTTTGCAGCCAGGACAGCGCCGTTTTTTCACCCTCAGGCTGTGTCTGGTACCAGCGGGCCAGCATCAGCTGTGCCTCAGCGTTGCCCTGACGGGCGGCCTTCTCAAACTGACTGATGCAGTCCGCAACAGGCGATGTGCCATGCCCTGCCTGGCAATATCCGGCAAGATTCATACTGGCCTGCGCATTACCGAGAGACGATGCCCGTGTCCACCACTGACGGGCAAGCGCTTCGTTACGCGGCTCCCCCAGCCCGTTGTGATACCAGTCTCCCGCCTGACGCGCGGCATCCGCGCGGGTTGAACGCGACGCATCCGAGGCCGCCGACTGGCTGGCCGCCTGTTTCATCAGCGTCAGCGCTCGCCCGTATTCACCGCGGGCCGCCAGCTTTCCGGCCAGCACATACTGCGCCTGCGCGTCCCCGGCCTGCGCTTTCTGCGCCAATGCAGCCTCAGGCAGGGTCGTTAACGGCGCACTGCAGGCGCTCAGCAACCCGGTGACCAGCAATATCCGTAGCATTGCTGCCGGAGACAAAGACCGTCGCATCACGGCCCTCCCGGTGTGGACTGCAACTGATACAGGCGCACGCTGTACGACCTGAGCGTCGACTGCAGGTTGTCAAGCACGGCCGGACTTACGGTTTGGTTGACCCGCTGCTGTGCTTCCAGGCGGTTCAGTTGTACGGTAAACGGCGTGTCACGTTCCATCTCAGTGCGGATGTCATAAAGCGAGGATTTAAGATAGGAGATGGTGACCGTTTTGTGCTGGCGCTCCAGGCTCTGCAACTGTGTCAGTAACGCATCCACCCGTACGGTGGCATCCGGCCAGGTGGAAACATCCTGTGTCGCGCCACGCTGCGCATGCAGCATCTGCTGCCACTGGCTGTCCATCGCGCTCAGGGCCAGCGACTGTGGGTAGAGCATATGCAACGAATGACGCAGCCCGTCGGCATACTGAAACGCCCACAGCGGCGAGAGCTGCTGCACATGCGCCAGCTGTGCCTGATAATCCCGGGTGAGCAGGGGCTCCATATCGCGCAGAGCCTGCTCGCCCAGCGCCATGCGGGCATCACTCAGCCGGGCTGCATCGGGGGCCACAGGCCAGGTCAGCGCATTCGTTGTCAGCATCGCGGTGGCATCGTGCTCGCGGGAAGACTGCAGCGCGTTCCAGTGATCCCACCCGGCCACCATCAGTACCGGCAGCAGACAGCTCACCATCCCGCTGACAAACCAGACCCACGCCGGACGCGGGGGCTGATGAGGCTTAATTTTCAGCACCGTCGGCTTCAGCGTCCCTTTTTCACGCCCGACAATAATGCTGCCGGCTGGCAGTTGCGCCATATCGGATGCCACACTTCCGTCCGTTTCATCAGAGCGGAAATACACCACTGGCGGCACCTGCATCTCTTTTTTCAGTACGTCCTGCTCCGGTGACACAATCACGATTTCTGATTCGTCAAACAGGCGGGTATACCCTTCAATAAAATGCAGCAGATTCTCAATCCGCGGTACCCGGTCTAAGCCGGCATTGTGCAGTTTTTCGCTCAGGAGCTGTAATGACCGTTCGCAGCGATAAATCAGGCGCTTGTCGTCATGCCCGACCGTGTACTGACGTACCACGTCACTGACACGGGCGATAAACCAGTCGAGCATTTCCACCCGGGCCCGGGCCTGATGGACCGGCGGCCAGACGTTGTCCCACTGGGTCACGATAAGCGAGCTCAGAAACTCGCAGCCTTCCGTAAAACCACGGAGTCCATTCAACCGGGCGCGGGCCAGCGTAAAGTAGAGTGCAGTCTGCAGATCCCCCCCCTGCTTTTCAAAAATAGCCTGCGCCATCTCATGCACCAGCGCCCAGTCCACTTCCGGTCGCGACACGTGGCTGAGTTTATTGATTTCATTACGCAGTCTTTCATATTCCGGCAACACGCGGGGATCGCGCCCCACGCTCAGCACCTGCTGTGGATCATGCATCCGGTTCTTCCCGTTTTCTGAGGGGCACCTGGCCCCGTGAATAAAGTGTGTCCGGTAAACGGAACTGGCTGAACAGCCCTGTGGCAAACGGACTGTGGTCAGCGTCGCTGTAGATCCGCCAGGTCATGGCCCCGTCATCCACACCAAAACGCACATCAAACGAACCCCGACTCACCTGCGTCCGGTTGCCGGCATCCAGCAGGCGGAACATCGCCCACGGGCCGGTAAAGCCCAGGCTTCGCGGTGAGCGGGCACCGTCATCCGGCATCAGCGTCAGTTTGCTCTCAGACCCGTCACGCAGGACGTTTGGCCAGACCAGCGGCACTTTCTGACGCCGTCCGTGGCTGTACTCCACCAGCTGGCCGTCAAGGTTCAGCACGCTGCGGCGTTTACTGGCGGTCAGTTCAACCGGCTCAACCACAAAGTGCACTTCCGGCTGCCCCTGAGCATTAAACAGGGCCTCACGGATCCGCTGAGCCTGGTCAAGCTGGTTCACCAGCGCCTGCAGAGGACCGTTACCCTGTTTCAGGACGCCGCTGTCAAGCAGCGGTTTGAGGCTGGACTGATAAAAGCCATCGAGTGTGCCGCCGGGGGCAAAGAAACGGGTCACTTCAGACAGGGACGCATCCTGCGAAGAGGCCGGATTGAAGGGATAGCGGTCAGCCAGGGTGTCGTTAAACGGCGTCAGCACCTGCTCACTCCATGCCTGGTTCAGGGATGACATGGCAAGCGAGGTCGTCACATCAGCGACCTGCGTCGCAATCTGACCGACCCAGCGATCCAGTGGCGCAGGCAGCCCCCGCGCATACTGTTGCAGACTGAAAGCCGGATCC
>NZ_QFXN01000292.1:0-697 GCF_003144775.1 Enterobacter sp. CGMCC 5087
TAACTGCAGGGCCTTAAAGGCAGCAGCCCCCGGATCGCCGGCACTGTTTATCTGCTCCAGCCACTGCGCCAGGGCGATGAGTTTCTGGTTTATCCCCTGAATGAGTGGCGCATCATTTCCACGGCCTTTCAGGGTGTCGTCCAGTTGGGTAAAGGGACGCGCTATCCGGCTGAGGTTATCCCGCTGTTGTGCTGCCCCTTTTCCGGTCAGTGGACGAACGGCGGTGTTATCGCTCAGCAGAGAGACAATATGCCGGAAGGGCTGCTCATCGCCGGTAAGGGTATTCAGTACCGACAGCGCCTGCTCCGGCGAATCAAACGGCTGAATATCCAGCGCGGATAACAGTTTTTGCCAGTGACCGGTATAATCGCTGATATAACGATCGCTTACCTGGCGCTGAATTTCACTGCGATCCGCCTCGCTGAGCTGAACCTGTTCATGTTGTCCCAGCACCCACGCATCCAGCCCGGTCAAATCAAACAGCGTGTTATGCTGGCCCCGGAAAAAATCACTGTAGCCGGACCAGGTGAACAGACGCGGTACCGTACCGGCATGCGCATCACGCAGCACAAACACGCTGTCAAAACTTTGCCCGGTCTCATCCTGTACCCGCAAATCCGGTGGCAGCGTCGCGGTGGCCCGCACCATCAGCCCCTGATACACCCGCTGATATAACGGCAGACGGCTCAGCTCCTGC
>NZ_QFXN01000293.1:0-823 GCF_003144775.1 Enterobacter sp. CGMCC 5087
GGCGACAGGCTGTGCAAAAGGCTTCCAGGCAGCAATGGCGTCCGGGTCTTTTTGTACCCGTGCTTTATGCCAGTCGGTATGCCTGAGGGCATAATCCAGATGCTGCATCAGCTGTTGCTGGATTTGCCCCTGTTCCGGAAACGCTTTTTGCCAGCGTCCTGCCATGTACTGCTCCACGAGCGGAATGCTGCGCCCCGATGCATCTTCCGTCATGCGCATCACGCGCAGTACCGACATTTTTTCTTCACTGGCAGGAGGGGCCTGCTGCAGGTCCTGTGCCAGCCCCACCAGCACAGCCGGCAGAAACTGCTGCTGCAATAACGCAAGGTAGGACGTTTCCACATAAGGACCGATACGGCCCCCCTGATACAGCCCCATATCCGCCAGTGGGGTGTTTTTACGACGGTAATCGCCAAACGAGAGTGTGGCCTCCCGGATAAGGTTCAGTCGTGGCAGCAAATCGGCGCCAAATGCCTGTTGTCCTGTACTTTCACGTGCACCGATAAACTGTCGGGCAGACAGCAGAACCTGATGTCCCGCATCACGGTTCGCCAGGTAATAGTGATACCAGCCCAGACTAAAAAGAGACGCCGTCAGCACCATGAGACCGGTGCCGATGGACATCCGGCGACGGCGATACAGCTGATGTAAGCGACTCTCCCCGGCAAGATGGGCCTCAGGAAACACCACTCCGGTAAAGAGCTGTCGAACAAACCAGACGCTGGACTCGCCGCGCGCGGCGCAATACGCCGCATCCGTCAGACGATAACGCCGGGCCGTCGCCCGGGAGAAGCCATCAAAAGGCACACCCTGCTGGTATACC
>NZ_QFXN01000294.1:0-1149 GCF_003144775.1 Enterobacter sp. CGMCC 5087
ATAAATGCCCCGTATGGGGAAGGCGGCCGTTTCCTCTCCCGCCAGCATGTCCGACAGCGTCGTCTGCACGAACGACTGGAGTCCTGCAAGCTGGCGTAAAAACAGGAATGCCTCTGTCGGTGGCGTTTGCGACGGAGAGTGCAACAGGGTGGCACTCAGCGCTGTGTTAAGCTGGCTGAGCCAGAGATCCCAGAAGGTCTCCAGCTCGCCGGGCCATGCGGTTTTCTCCGCCAGGTCAGGGCTGAAGCTCACGCCCAGCAGCGACTGTCGGGTCTGTGCATCGAGCTTGCGGAAAAAATCCCCTGCGCCGTGCAGCGTATCGATGTGCGTGAGGACCACATACACCGGCAGCCGGGTCTGCAGCTCATCAGCAATATCCATCAGACGGGTACGCAGCACCTGGGCGCTGGCATGTCTGGCCGAGGTTCCCATCCTCGCAAGCTCACCCAGATCAAGCGTCAGGATCAGACCATTAAGCGGCTGGCGTCGACGGTGCGCTTTTAGCCACGTCAGCAAATGCTGCCACAGGCGGGCATTCTGCTCATTCTGATCTTCCGTTCCCCGTCCCGTCTGGAGCAGGAGATCACCGTCGGGATCGACGATGACCGCTCCGTCTCCCAGCCAGCAATCCACCTTCTGTCCGTCCTGCAGGGAGCGTAATGCATTGTACAGACGGGCATTGAGTTTGTTCGGCGGGCAGGCGCGGTGCAGCAGGCTGCTCTTGCCACTGCCCGGAAGACCAAGCATCATGTACCAGGGTTTACCGTACACGGCACCCTGACCAGGCAGCGCCTTCAGCGCCTGTGCCCAGCGGTCCAGGAACCGTTGCTGGCCGTCAACAAACACCTGCAGCGGATCTTTTTGCCGGCTCTCCTGTAGTCGTTGCGCCTGCCGTGCGCTGCGCATATTGCGTCCTACCCGCCATAGCATGACAATACAGGCCAGCCACAGCCATCCCAGCGTAAATAATCCCCGTGACCAGAGAGAGGCCAGGGGTTTCACGTCATGAAACGTGAAAAGAGGTCCTGCCCACCAGACGGCCACCAGGATGATGACCCAGAGCACCGCCGCAAACAGCAGCCAGGAGAAGGTGACTTTCTGCAGCCCCTGGCGCAAAAAAACGATAATGTGTTTCAGCATAATTTCCGT
>NZ_QFXN01000306.1:0-24647 GCF_003144775.1 Enterobacter sp. CGMCC 5087
CGGATGATCGATCAGCTGCGAATCGCTGATCGACGTTCCACGCGAAAACATGATCGATCAGAGCGGAATACGCATGCTGTATAATTCAATATTATATAAAGAGAAAGATTTGCCCTGACCCTCCAATACTTCGGGGGATAATTTATATATCATCAAAATTGTTTACAACAATTAATATGTACACTTTTAGACATTTGAAACATTGCTCTCTCTCCATTAATTAACAAAACACGATGGCAGTAATGTTTTCATTAGCAACGTAAGGACATACTCATCAAGGGGTGTTTTTCTGACGCCACCTTTTACGCCTGACGTAAGAAGTTCGGTGGCATTGAAGTGTTCTACAAACGGGCCCGGCGCCACAGTCACCTCGGCGGCGTCAGTCCGGAGGCCTTCGAACAGGCCTCATCGTGAGGACAGAATTTGTCTACGGGCGTGGGGTCAGTCCACTTTTGGTATGCTGGCAGGGGCTATCCTTGTAACAGATGGCATTAACGGTCTGTCAAAAGAAATGATTCCTGGAATATATGGGAAACAATACAAAACAGAGGGCTTTGTGGCTGATGGCACTATGGAAGCGGCCCAGTTTATGGGTTTCAAGCCTGAAACAGGACTTGCGATTTATAACGCTATTACGTTAACTGCAAGTGTATATAGCATATTTGGATTAGCCAGAAGACCCGAGGCATGGAGGCTATTTAAATGGATGCCCCGTGATTTCTATCGCAAGGTCGACACGATGAGCCGTCCCAAATTAACAATGAAAATAGTAGGTTATGGACTTAAGGCTAAAGTAATATTTGACCTGATTTCTACTGACACATCGAACTATTAGCCTCTGAATTTTCTCCAGAACCGCCAGGATTTGTAAGAAAGGACTGGAGGCTGAATAAATGCAACGATGACTATTGCGATCAGAATTGATATCCCACCACCCACGACGGTTTCTTTCGCAATAAACAACACTAAAAGGATAAAAACCATCAAACATGCCGATGTTATCCATAAAACACCCCTGAATCGATTAGCCAGATCCTGAATCGCTTCCCCCATGGTTCCGCCGTAGCTTTCAACGTTGTTTTTTATCTTCTGCAAATCTGATGGTGTAAATCCTGAACGTAACAACGCCTCATCAGTCACTTTCATATCGTATCGTCCTTTATCACTCAGAAATTGTTTCTCAATCACTGATTGTGCCAGCAATCATACTGATGAACTTTATAGCAATCCAGCCGAAACTTTTCGGCAGACTCTATCCTCTTTCTTGTCGTCTGGGTGGTGCCAAGGCATTTCGACAATTTAAGGTTAACGATCCATGATGTTTGTACAATTTATTAGATTTCTAGCAATACAAACCATTTAGCTCCATGATCGGTAGGTTAAAACATGTTGATAGCCGCTCGCGCCAACTCTTACCAACATTACGCCTGTTTATTTTCTGCAACGTCATCTCGACGTGTAGAATTATTGAGCGCCGCACGAAGCGCGGAACGTATCGCTAAGTGTTCAGGTAATGTGTTTAGAGAGTCCGGTAACTCTTTCAGCTTCAAGGGATGGTATAATTTCTAATGCTGTTCGGGCTTGCGCCTGGTAACTACCCGCCAGTACGTTGAATAATCCTTGAGCTGATACAACGCAAAGGCGTTTACCAGGTGTTATCAAGGATGATAATTGAAGATGCAATCCGTTAGATACTTTACGCTAAGCGATTGATTTTCTTAGATGGTGCCGATAATAGGAGTCGAACCTACGACCTTCGCATTACGAATGCGCTGCTCTACCAACTGAGCTATATCGGCCCTGAGAGGCCGGTTACGAGCGTAACCACGGGGCAAAAGGTTAGATCTATCCGGGTGATGCGTCAATGCCCTTTTGAATCAAACGGCTATTTTTGCATCACCCGTGATTATTTACGCACGAATCGTATCGTCACCGAAGCCGATCCACTTGTACGTGGTCAGCGCTTCCAGTCCCATCGGGCCGCGCGCGTGCAGTTTCTGCGTGCTGACCGCCACCTCTGCGCCGAGGCCGAACTGGCCGCCGTCGGTGAAGCGGGTGGAGGCATTCACATATACCGCTGAAGAATCCACTTCGTTCACGAAGCGATCGGCATTGCGCAGGGTGCGCGTCAGGATCGCGTCAGAATGCTGCGTGCCGTGTTCACGGATGTGCGCAATGGCGTCGTCGAGATCGGCAACGATTTTCACGTTCAGATCCAGTGACAGAAACTCATCGTCGTACTGCTCCGCATTTACGGGAACAACGTTAGCCGGGCCATCCTGAAGCAGCGCGAGCGCGCTGGCGTCAGCGTGCAGCGTCACGCCGCTCTCTGCCATCTGTTTGCTCAGAGCCGGCAGGAAGGTGTTCGCAATCTCCTGATGCACCAGCAGCGTTTCTACGGTGTTACAGGTGCTTGGACGCTGGGTTTTCGCGTTAACGATTATCTTCAGCGCCGGTTCAATCTCAGCGCTGTCGTCGACAACAATATGACACACGCCGATACCGCCGGTGATCACCGGAATCGTCGACTGCTCGCGGCACAGCTTGTGCAGGCCCGCGCCACCGCGTGGGATGAGCATGTCGATGTATTTGTCCATGCGCAGCATTTCGTTGACCAGCGCGCGGTCTGGGCTCTCGATCGCCTGTACGGCACCCGCCGGTAAGCCACACTCTTCCAGAGCCTGCTGAATGACTTTCACCGTGGCGGCGTTGGTGCGCCATGTCTCTTTCCCACCGCGCAGAATAGCGGCGTTACCGGTTTTGAGGCACAGGGAGGCAACATCCACCGTCACGTTTGGACGAGCTTCATAAATGACGCCGATGACGCCGAGCGGCACGCGGCGGCGCTCCAGGCGTAAACCGCTGTCGAGCAGCCCGCCGTCGATCACCTGCCCGACCGGGTCGGCCAGATTGCAGACCTGGCGGACATCGTCGGCGATGCCTTTCAGGCGCGCCGGCGTCAGCGCCAGGCGGTCGAGCATCGCTTCGCTCAAGCCGTTACGGCGCGCTTCCAGTAAATCCTGCTCGTTGGCGAGCAAAATCTCCTGGGACTGTGATTCCAGATAATCAGCGATTTTTTCCAGCACGCGGTTTTTCTCGCGGCTGGAAAGGAGCGCCAGTTTGTAAGAGGCAGCCTTCGCGGCGGCGCCCATTTGTTCCAGCATGTTCTGGCTCCTTAACGAATAATCATGTCATCGCGATGCACGGCAACCGGACCATATTCATAGCCCAGAATGGCGTCGATCTGCTGCGAGTGGTGACCCGCGATGCGGCGCAGGGCATCGCTGTTATAGCGGCTTACGCCGTGGGCGATGTCGCGGCCTTCGAGGTTACGGATACGGATCACTTCACCACGAGAGAAGTTGCCTGTCACGCTTTTAATTCCTTTAGGAAGTAATGAACTTCCTCGTTCCAGAATCGCGGCGGTAGCCCCTTCATCGACGACGAGTTCGCCAGCAGGAGGCGCGCCAAATATCCAGCGCTTGCGGTTTTCCAGCGGGGATTCCTGGGCGTGGAAGCGGGTGCCGACTGAGATACCTTCCATTACGTCGCCAATCACGCCGGGGCGGCTGCCCGCTGCAATGATGGTGTCGATACCGGCGCGGCACGCGACGTCAGCGGCCTGCAGCTTGGTCCCCATACCGCCCGTTCCGAGGCCTGAAACGCTGTCACCGGCGATGGCGCGCAGCGCATCGTCGATTCCTTGAACGTCAGTAATCAGCTCGGCTTCCGGGTTGGAGCGCGGATCGGCGGTGAACAGCCCCTGCTGATCGGTCAGCAGCAGTAATTTATCGGCACCGGCCAGAATCGCGGCCAGCGCCGAGAGGTTATCGTTATCACCCACTTTGATTTCAGCGGTAGCAACGGCATCGTTCTCGTTAATGACCGGAACAATATTATTGTCCAGCAGCGCGCGCAGGGTATCGCGGGCGTTCAGGAAGCGCTCTCTGTCTTCCATATCCGCACGCGTCAGCAGCATCTGCCCGACGTGAATGCCATAGATGGAGAACAACTGTTCCCAGAGTTGAATGAGTCGGCTTTGCCCCACGGCGGCCAGCAGCTGCTTGGAAGCGATCGTCGCGGGGAGTTCGGGGTAACCCAGGTGTTCACGCCCGGCGGCAATCGCCCCGGAGGTCACAATCACAATACGATGCCCTGCGGCATGTAGCTGAGCGCACTGACGTACAAGCTCAACAATGTGGGCGCGATTTAGGCGGCGCGATCCGCCTGTTAAAACACTGGTACCGAGTTTTACCACCAGCGTCTGGCTGTCACTCATGATTCTCTGCCGTTCAACGATAAGGGAAAGTAATGTCGAACGAACGTTTTAACAGGAGTCAGCCCCGTTGCCAACTGCCTTAGCACATCGCGAAACACTTTGTTGCGCGGGATCAGGAAGCGTAGCGGGAGAATTTGACACTTTTATTACCGAAATAATAAATCACAGTTTTTTAAAATTATTCTTAGTTTGTCATAAAAGTTTCATTCCAGAACGATAAAACCCTTCCTGTTTTTTCACGGGACTTAAGCATGAGCTTATCGTCCAGCGAATTTTTTAGCGCGTTTATAAGACAGGATCGAAAATGAAAAAGAGCACTCTGGCATTAATGGTTATGGGCGTAGTGGCTTCTGCATCCGTTCACGCAGCTGAAGTTTATAATAAAAATGGTAATAAGCTGGACGTGTACGGCAAAGTGAAAGCCATGCACTACATCAGCGATGATGCCACCAAAGATGGCGATCAGACTTACGTTCGTTTCGGTTTTAAAGGCGAAACGCAGATTAACGATCAGCTGACGGGCTATGGCCGTTGGGAATCTGAATTTGCAGGTAACAAAGCTGAGAGCGACTCCTCTCAGAAGACGCGTCTGGCGTTTGCTGGTCTTAAGCTGAAAAACTTTGGTTCACTGGATTACGGTCGTAACTTGGGTGCCCTGTATGACGTCGAAGCATGGACCGATATGTTCCCTGAATTCGGCGGTGACTCTTCCGCACAAACCGATAACTTCATGACCAAGCGTGCTACCGGCCTGGCGACCTACCGCAATACCGACTTCTTCGGCGCGGTTGACGGTCTGGACATGACGCTGCAGTACCAGGGCAAAAACGAAAACCGTGACGCCAAGAAACAGAACGGCGACGGTTTTGGTACCTCTCTGACCTATGACTTCGGCGGCAGCGATTTCGCCGTCAGCGGCGCCTACACCAACTCTGACCGCACCAACGCTCAGAACCTGCTGGCGCGCGGCCAGGGCCAGAAAGCAGAAGCCTGGGCAACCGGTCTGAAATATGATGCGAACGATATTTATCTGGCTGCGATGTATTCTGAAACCCGCAATATGACGCCAATTTCCGGCGGGTTTGCAAATAAAGCGCAGAACTTTGAGGTTGTCGCGCAATATCAGTTCGACTTTGGTCTGCGCCCGTCACTGGGCTATGTCCAGTCTAAAGGCAAAGATATCGAAGGTATTGGCGACGAAGATCTGGTGAAATATATTGACGTTGGCGCGACCTATTACTTCAACAAAAATATGTCCACCTTTGTTGATTATAAAATCAACCAGATTGACGACAAAAATAAACTGGGCGTGAGCAGCGATGACATCGTTGCACTGGGTATGACCTACCAGTTCTGATGATGTGAAATAAAAAACCGGCTTGATGCCGGTTTTTTATTGTCGGGATTAATGCGGTCTGGTGCCCTCACCCCGCCCCTCTCCCACGGTGAGAGGGAGAATTTGTAGGCCGGGTAAGGCGAAGCCGCCACCCGGCGCTGTGACACCATCAGGCAGTCAGCTTCACCGCTTCGCTGGAAAAGTCATCCGCGGGTTCGAACTTGAGATCCAGGGTAGCCAGCAGTGCGCGTGCCTTATCGTGAAACTCTTTTAGCGTATATTCCAGGCGGTCAATCACTTCCTGATCTTTAATCGTGGTCGCCTGCCAGTTGCCGTCTTTATTAAACAGGCCAAACTGGTAGCTATACGTAAAGCGTTTTTCCTCTGCTTCCATTTCCATCCACCAGCCCCAGAATTCACGTTTTTCGGGTGCAGGCTTCACGTTGACGCATACAGCCAGGCAGTCGAAAAAAAAGCGATTCTCTTCACACTGCTCTTCTCGAATATACGGGCCGAGAGCCATAAACTTCTTAATTAGTCTACTTTTCGGGTGTCCACTCGGTAACGTCATTGCGATCTCCTTTTGTGAAGCCACTGTTTTACCAAACCAGCGAAATTTAGCAATCTATTAACACAATCTCTGAGCGATCCAGCGCGTAATCTCTTTCAGTGATTTGTCAAAATTCTGATAGACCGGGCTGAACGGCACCTCAAGCAATTTGCCATCCGCAGATGACGAAGTGATTAATCGCGACTCTTCTTCCGGGCTGAACGGATCGTTTTTCCAGAACCCAGACAGCATCGGCGTTGGGCAGCGACGTCCCAGCAACCCCTGCGTTTTTAACGAGTAGCGATTGAGCTCAACGCGCAGCGCTTCGTCTGATGCATCATGCATGCCAAGGCGGCTGGCCAGCACATCAAGGTACATTTCAGGTACGCTCCCCTGGCGTGCAGGATCGCTGAGCAGAGCGTGTACGACCGGGCCGAGGCAGGCGACGGCTTTCAGACGAGAAGATTCAAGGTAAGCCAGACGCACCGCGACGTTCGCGCCGAAACGGAAGCCGAAAGCCGCCACGCGGGTGTGGTCAACCCACGGAATGTTTTCCAGCGCTTTGAGCGCATGCTGGTGCAGCAGGCTGGAATCCTGAGTCAGTTTCCATTTGGATGAGAAACCAATTGAAGGCATATCAAGCGTCAGCATCGCGATCCCTTTTGGTGCGAAGTAGCGCTCATACAGGCTGTAATAATCAATTTGCAGCGAATCCAGCCCGCCGCACATGAGGACGGTCGGGAACGGGCCGTCGCCTTCCGGCATATGCAGGAACCCGGTGACGGGTGCGCCACCTGGAATGCTGAACTCAAGCTCGCGCATTTGGCCCGGCAAACGCTGCGCCGCCTCTTCATAAGCACGGTTCGCCAGCGCCTGGGCCTGCTCCGCCAGCTCATCACCTTTTAGATGCGGATACGCGGCGATGGCGTAGAGATTGGCCGCATGCAGCCAGTGCTTGCCGCTGCGCGTGGCGTCCTCTTCCTGGCTGGCTTTTTGCTGCCAGAGCATCGCCTGTTTAGACCACTCGTAGATCCAGTTTCCGCCACGGTAGCCCACCACCGTATCGTAAAGCTCGCTGTCGGTCCGTTCAGATTCACTCATCACGATACGTGCCTGCACATCAAGGATTTCACGGGGATCAATACCGCGCCAGATCCACATCAGGCGGTTAATCATGCGATACCAGTGAGGCACATTTTTACCGTCTAACGCGGACTGGACGGCAGGCTGGGTACCCGGATTGAAGCGACGCACCAGCGTCGACGTTTCAGGGTGTTTGAAACGGGGTTTGAAGAGAGTCTCAGTGAGATTCGCCTGCGTCATTGCGTTGCCTCCATGAATACGTCATATGAAGACTATTGTAACGCGTGGCAGGCCAAAAAGAACAACGCCCGACATAGCCGGGCGTGTAAAGTTACGTACTGGTATTAACGGCCTGAAATAGGCGGTACGAAGACCACGCCCATATCCCATGGCTGTTCAATCCAGGTGTCCTGCGGGATATCAATCACGTAATCGTCAACCAGCGGGCGGCCAGCAGGCTTTGCGAAGATAGTGACGAAATGTGCTTTCGGATACATTTCGCGAATAGCGACCGCAGTACCACCGGTATCTACCAGGTCATCAATAACGATGAAACCTTCGCCGTCGCCTTCCGCACGTTTCAGCACGGTCAGCTCACGCTGGTTGTCATGGTCATAGCTGGAGATGCAAACGGTATCGACATGACGAATACCCAGCTCACGTGCCAGCAGCGCCCCCGGTACCAGACCGCCACGGCTGACGGCAATAATGCCTTTCCACTGTTCGGAAGGCATCAGACGCGCAGCCAGTTTGCGTGCGTGAATCTGCAACATGTCCCAGGTGACGACGTATTTTTCGCTCATGTGAAGTGTCCCAGCCTGTTTTTATACGGCTTAAAAAGTGTTCGAGGGGGAAATAGGTTGCGCGAGATTATAGAGATCTGACGCACTAAAAACCAGTGTTTAGCGCCCTCTGCCTGAGTTTTTACATGCTTTATGCTACCAGCCAGCAGAGAAAGTGGTATTCTCAGTTTCATCTCGCAAGCCTGACTTGTGGTAACTATTAACCTGCTAACCCTGTGACCTGCAACCCTGTTTGCAGCGCCTCGACAAGGAGACTTATCGTGTCTGAACTGTCTCAATTATCTCCGCAGCCGCTGTGGGATATTTTTGCGAAAATCTGCTCCATTCCACACCCTTCCTACCACGAAGAACAGCTTGCCGAACATATTATGGGCTGGGCGAAGGAAAAAGGTCTGCATGCTGAACGTGACCAGGTTGGCAACATTCTGATCCGCAAACCTGCTACCGCAGGGATGGAAAACCGTAAACCGGTTGTGCTGCAGGCACACCTGGACATGGTGCCACAGAAGAACAACGACACCGTTCACGACTTCACCAAAGACCCGATTCAACCGTACATCGACGGCGACTGGGTGAAAGCACGCGGCACCACGCTTGGCGCGGATAACGGCATCGGTATGGCCTCTGCGCTGGCCGTGCTGGCCGACGACAGCGTTGAGCACGGTCCGCTGGAAGTGCTGCTGACCATGACCGAAGAAGCGGGCATGGACGGCGCGTTCGGTCTGCAGGCGAACTGGCTGCAGGCGGACATCCTGATCAACACCGACTCCGAAGAAGAAGGCGAGATCTACATGGGCTGCGCGGGCGGGATTGATTTCATCTCTACGCTGCCGCTGTCGCGCGAAGCGATTCCTGCTGGCTTCCAGACCTTCAAGCTGACGCTGAAAGGGCTGAAAGGCGGCCACTCCGGCGGCGATATTCACCTGGGTCTGGGTAACGCCAACAAGCTGCTGGCGCGCTTCCTGGCAGGCCATGCGGCCGAGCTGGATTTGCGTCTGGTGGACTTCAACGGCGGCACCCTGCGTAACGCGATTCCGCGCGAAGCGTTCGCCACCGTAGCGGTTCCCGCGGCAAAAGCGGACGAGCTGAAAAAACTCTCCAGCGTATACCTGGATATCCTGAAAAACGAACTGTCGGCGAAAGAGAAAAACCTGACCGTAGTGCTGGAATCTGTATCTACAGATAAAGCCGCGCTGACCGCGCAGTCTCGTGACACTTTCGTTCAGCTGCTGAACGCGACGCCAAACGGCGTGATCCGCAACTCTGACGTGGCGAAAGGCGTGGTGGAAACCTCACTGAACGTGGGCGTGGTGACCATGAGCGACGACAGCGCGGAAATCATCTGCCTGATCCGCTCCCTTATCGACAGCGGTAAAGAGTACGTGGTGAGCATGCTGGAATCTCTGGGCACGCTGGCGGGCGCGAAAACGTCTGCCAAAGGCAGCTACCCGGGCTGGCAGCCGGATGCAAGTTCTCCGGTGATGGCGCTGGTGCGTGAAACCTATCAGCGTCTGTTCAACAGCACGCCGAACATTCAGGTGATCCACGCCGGTCTGGAATGTGGTCTGTTCAAGAAACCGTATCCGGACATGGACATGGTGTCCATCGGGCCAACCATTACCGGTCCGCACTCGCCGGATGAGCAGGTTCATATCGAAAGCGTCGGTCACTACTGGACGCTGCTGACTGAACTGCTGAAAGCGATCCCTGTTAAGTAATACCCTCACCCCAGCCCTCTCCCAAAAGGAGAGGGTGAAAAACGTAGGCCCGGTAAGCATAGCGCACCGGGCTTTTTTACAATCCCAAAACCAGCTGTCGCTCTAACTGCGGATCCAGCAGCGTGACGTGCAATCCCACCAGCCTCACCCCTCGCCCGCCCCGGCGCTCTTCCCATGCCTTTTTCGCCGTCGCAATGAGATCGTCCTTATTCAGACGCGGCCAGACGTGTTCCTGCGTGGTCTGCTGGAAGTCGTTGAATTTTAATTTGATACCCTGACGGGCAATCAGCAGGTCCGGCTTCACCTTGCTTAAGCGTCGTTCCAGCTCCGGGTAAAGCTGTTCCGTGATAATGGTTTCGCATTCGGACCAGTCATGAATATCTTCACTGAGGGTGCGCTCAACGCCGACGGATTTTCGTAGCCGTTCGCTGTTCACATCGCGATCGTCAATCCCCTGGCTACGCTCCCACAGCACGCGGCCAAACTTTCCAAAGCGCTTGAGCAGCATGGCGAGATCGCTTCGCTGCACATCTTCGCAGGTCCGTAGCCCCATGCTTTCCAGCTTTGCGGCGGAGACTTTTCCTACCCCAGGTATTTTGCCGAGCGGCAGCGTTTTCAAAAACGCCGGCACCTCGTCAGGCGTGATGACGTACTGACCGTTGGGCTTATTTAAATCGGAGGCGATTTTGGCGAGGAATTTAACGGGCGCGACGCCCGCCGATGCCGTCAGATTCAGCTCGTTGAAAATCGTCTGACGGATCTCCTGCGCCATCAGCGTGGCAGAGCCGTGGCAGTGCACGCTGTCGGTCACATCCAGATAGGCTTCGTCCAGCGACAGCGGCTCTATCAAAGAAGTATAGCGGGAGAAGATTTCCCGAATATGAAGGGAAGCCTCTTTATAGGCTTCAAACCGGCCGGGCAGAAGCGTGAGATGAGGGCAGAGCTTTAAGGCCATCGCCGTTGGCATCGCGCTGCGCACGCCAAATTTGCGCGCAGGATAGTTGGCGGTGCTGATGACACCACGCTGAACGCGGCTGCCGCCAATGGCGATGGGAATATCCCGCAGCGCCGGGTTGTCACGCATCTCCACTGCGGCAAAAAAGCAGTCCATATCGACATGGATTATTTTGCGCATAGTAAGCCCTCACTCATCACTGGATAAGTATACAGTAAACAAATGAGGATTGAGAAGCAGATGTAAGAATGCCGGGTGGCGGATTTGCCTTACCCGGCCTACAAAAAAATTAAATAATGCGCTGCTGTTCGCGGGCCATCCTTTTCTTCCGCGCATCGCACGGTTCCGGGCAGTCGCAAACCTTTTCCATCCCAATAGAGGAAATACCGCCGCAGCTGCCCTGAATGCTTTTCCGCTTAACGATCCAGCCTAACGACATGCCGAAGATGACAAGCACAAACACCACAAAGGTTGCCAGAAACGTCAGCATCATCAGCCTCCAAAGTCATCGAGCAAGATGTTCTCATCTTCGACACCGAGATCTTTCAGCATCTTAATCACGGCGGCGTTCATCATCGGCGGACCACACATATAGAACTCGCAGTCCTCAGGCGCCGGGTGCTGTTTGAGGTAGTTTTCATACAGCACGTTGTGGATGAACCCCGTATAGCCCGTCCAGTTATCTTCCGGCTGCGGATCGGAAAGCGCCACATGGAAGGTGAAGTTCGGGTTTTCACGCGCCAGCTGTTCAAACTCATCTTCATAGAACATCTCGCGCAGCGAGCGCGCTCCGTACCAGAAGCTGATCTTACGCTGGCTACCCAGCCGCTTGAGCTGGTCAAAGATGTGCGAGCGCATCGGGGCCATACCGGCACCGCCGCCGATAAACACCATTTCCGCGTCGGTATCTTTCGCGAAGAATTCCCCGAACGGGCCGGAGATCGTCACCTTATCGCCAGGTTTCAGGGACCAGATGTATGAAGACATGACGCCCGGCGGTGCATCCGGCACATTCGGTGGCGGCGTGGCGATACGCACGTTGAGCATGATGATGCCCTTCTCTTCCGGGTAGTTGGCCATCGAGTAGGCGCGCAGCGTCGGCTCTTTCACCTCAGATACAAAGCGGAAGAGATTGAATTTGTCCCAGTCGGCGCGGTACTCATGCGGCACGTCAAAGTCCGCATAGGCCACAGCGTGCTCCGGGCACTCAATCTGAATGTATCCTCCGGCGCGGAACGGGACATGCTCGCCTTCCGGCACCCGCAGCTTCAGCTCTTTAATAAAGGTGGCTTTGTTATCATTAGAGATAACCTCGCACTCCCATTTTTTGACGCCGAAGATCTCTTCCGGCAGCTCAATCTTCATGTTCTGGCGCACCGCGACCTGGCAGGCCAGACGACAGCCCTCTTTTGCCTCACGCTTTGTGATATGCGCCAGCTCGGTTGGCAGAATATCGCCACCGCCCTCTTTTACCGTCACGCGGCACTGCCCACAGGAACCGCCGCCGCCGCAGGCTGAGGAGACAAAAATGCCGTTACCGGAGAGCGTGTTGAGCAGCTTGTCTCCCGCCGGCGTGCGGATCTGATTCTGCGGCTCGTCGTTAATATCAATGACCACATCGCCGGAATTCACCAGCTTCGCGCGCGCCGCCAGAATAAGCCCTGACAGCACCAGTACAATCAGCGTGAACATCACCACGCCAAGGATAATTTCCATCTGTTTGCCCTTACAGCTGCACACCGGAGAAGGACATAAAGCCCAGCGCCATCAGCCCGGTGGTGATAAAGGTGATCCCCAGGCCACGCAGACCCGCAGGCACGTTGGCATATTTCATTTTCTCGCGGATCCCCGCCATGGTGACAATCGCCAGCATCCAGCCGATGCCGGAACCAAAACCGTACACTACGGATTCGCTGAAGTTGTAATCACGCTGCACCATAAACGAGACGCCGCCAAAGATGGCGCAGTTCACCGCGATCAGCGGCAGGAAGATCCCCAGCGCGTTGTAGAGCGACGGGAAATACTTATCGAGGATCATCTCGAGGATTTGCACCAGCGCCGCGATCACCCCGATAAAGGTGATGAAGTTCAGGAAGCTGAGATCAACCCCTTCCACCAGCGCGCCGTCCCGCAGCACAAAGTTGTACACCAGATTGTTGATCGGTACAGATAAGCCGAGCACCACGGTGACCGCGATACCGAGACCAAATGCCGTCGACACTTTTTTGGAAACTGCAAGGAACGTACACATGCCGAGGAAAAACGCGAGCGCCATGTTTTCAACAAACACCGCCCGCACAAACAAACTCAGGTAATGAGCCATCGTCGGTTACTCCTTTTCCTGCTGTTCTGGCTTCAGCGTACGAATCAGCCAGATCAACAAACCGATAATGAAAAACGCGCTAGGGGCCAGCAGGAACAGGCCGTTTGGCAGATACCAGCCGCCGTTCTGCACCGTGTCCAGCACCGTGATGCCAAACAGCTTGCCGCTGCCAATCAGCTCGCGCAGGAACCCCACGGTCAGCAGGATCACGCCGTAGCCAAGGCCGTTGCCGATGCCGTCCATAAAGCTCGCCAGCGGCGGCATTTTCATGGCGTAGGCTTCCGCACGCCCCATGACGATACAGTTGGTGATAATCAGCCCGACAAACACCGAGAGCTGTTTGGAGGTTTCATAGGCGAAGGCGCGCAGCAGCTGATCGACCACGATCACCAGCGAGGCGATGATCGCCATCTGCACGATGATCCTCACGCTGTTGGGGATGTGGTGGCGGATCATCGAGATAAACATGCTGGAGAACGCCGTGACCAGCGTGACCGCCAGCGTCATCACAACCGCCGTTTCCAGCTTGGTCGTCACCGCCAGAGCCGAACAGACACCCAGAACCTGGAGCGTGATCGGGTTATTGGCGAGCAGTGGGCCAATGAGCACCTTTTTAACTTCTTTCAGTTCACCGGTATCAGCCATTGTTCAGCGCTCCTTCACGTACGTTTTTCAGGAAAGGACCAAAGCCCAGCTCGCCCATCCAGAAATCAAAACTGTGCTGCACGCCTTTTGAGGTGAGCGTGGCGCCGGAAAGCCCGTCAACGGCGTAGTCGTCACCGGGACGTGCCGCCCCTTTCATCACCTTCAGCGCAGGCAGGCCGTTATCGTCGAGCACTTTCTTGCCGACAAACTGTGCCCGCCAGTTAGGGTTTTCAACTTCGCCACCCAGCCCCGGCGTTTCGCCCTGGTCGTAATACGTAATGCCTTTGACCGTGCGCCCATCGGTATCAAGGGCCACAAAGGCATACATCATTGACCACAGACCGTTACCGTAAACAGGCAGTACCACTTCCTGAATACGTTTTTGGGGGTCGCGAACCAGATAGATTTCGGCCAGGTTGCTGCGACGCTTAATCCCGGCGGGATCTTGCGATGCCTCCAGGGTCAGGCTCATCTGCGGATCTTTAAGCGCCAGCGCCTGGTTGAATTTTGCCGGGTCTTTATCCAGCAGTTCACCCGTTTTTAAATCTACCAGACGCGCTGAAATACGTTCAGCAAAGACGGCCGAAACGTCATCTGCGCTCATTCCTTCCTGCATCAGCCCGGCGACGGCCAGAATGTTGCGCTGTTTATCCAGCGCACGTTGCTCCTGCTGCAGAGGTTTTAACCCCACGGCAGAACCGGCCACGACAATAGAACAGACCAGACAGAGCACCAGCACCACCAGCAGCGTTTTGCTGATGCTGTCGTTATTTTTAACCTCAGCCACGCGCCTTCCTCCGCTTAATGTTGGCCCGCACCACCAGATAATCGAAGAGCGGCGCAAACAGGTTGGCAAACAGAATGGCCAGCATCATCCCTTCCGGGTACGCCGGGTTAACCACGCGGATCAGGACGCACATCGAGCCAATGAGCACGCCATAGCTCCATTTACCTTTGTCAGTAAACGAGGCAGAGACGGGGTCCGTCGCCATGAACATCATGCCGAACGCGAAGCCACCCAGCACCAGATGCCAGTACCACGGCATGGAGAACATCGGATTGGTAGTCGAGCCGATTACGTTGAACAGGGTGGCAGTCAGCACCATGCCGATCATTACGCCCGCAACGATCCGCCAGGAGGCCACGCGACCAAAAAGAATGATCGCGCCGCCAAGCAAAATCATCAGCGTAGAGACTTCTCCGATGGAGCCCGGAATGTTGCCAATAAAGGCATCAAACCAGGTGACTGGCTGACCCGTCGCGTTGTTAACCAGCGTTTCGCCGCCGTGTGCCGCCCACTGTGAAAGCGGCGTCGCGCCGGAAAAACCGTCCGCCGCCGTCCACACCAGGTCGCCCGAGATTTGCGCCGGATAAGCAAAGAACAGAAACGCGCGTCCCGCCAGCGCCGGGTTGAGGAAGTTCCGCCCGGTGCCGCCGAAGATCTCTTTAGCAATCACCACGCCGAAGCTGATGCCAAGCGCCGCCTGCCAGAGCGGTAGCGTCGGGGGAACAATCAGGGCAAACAAAATAGAGGTCACGAAGAAGCCTTCGTTGATCTCATGTTTACGGATAATGGCAAACAGCACTTCCCAGAAGCCGCCCACGACAAATACCGTGATGTAAATCGGCAGGAAGAAAACCGCGCCCAGCGTCATCATGCTCAGCCAGCCCGCATCTGCGGCAAAGCTCACCCCTAACGACTGGGCCAGACGGTAGTGCCAGTCGGACTGGATCACCTGCGCCAGCTGCTGTGCATCGTACATGTGGTGCAGCGCCGGAATGGTCTGCAGGCCGACGTTGTACATTCCCCAGAACATCGCGGGGAAGACCGCAAACCACACCAGGATCATCATGCGTTTCAGGTCGATGGCATCGCGAACGTGCGCCGCCCCTTTCGTCACCAGCCCGGGAGTGTAGAAAATGGTTGTCGTTGCTTCATACAGCGGGTAGTACTTTTTGAGCTTCCCTTCGGTAAAGTGCGGCTCAATTTTTTCAAAGAGGTGTTTTAAGCCCATCGGTTATCCTTCCTGCTCAATGCGGGTTAACACCTCGCGCAATACCGGTCCATATTCGTATTTGCCCGGACAGACATAGGTACAGAGCGCCAGATCTTCTTCGTCAAGCTCCAGACAGCCCAGCGCCTGCGCGCCGTCGGTATCACCGGCAAGGAGATCGCGCAACAGCACGGTGGGCAGAATATCCAGCGGCATGACGCGCTCATAGTTGCCAATCGGGACCATGGCGCGCTCGCCGCCGTGCGTGCTGGTTGAGAAGCTAAACAGCTTATTACGCAGGAAGTGGCCCAGCGTGGTTCGGGTGACGGAGTATTTTTCCGCGCCTGGCAGAACCCAGCCAAACAGCTCTTTCTCCCGCCCTTCCTGCACTATGCTGACCTGCAAATGGAAGCGTCCCAGGTACGCGTGCGCATTGGCAGCATGGCGTCCGCTGAGGACCGAGCCGGAAATCAGGCGGTTTTCGCCCTCTTTCGTTTCCCCCACCAGCAGTTCGTTGATGTCAGCGCCCAGCAGCGTCTTCACCAGGCGCGGATTTGCAGCCTGCGGTCCGCCGATGGCGATTATCCGTTCAGCGCAGAGTTCACCCGTAGTAAAGAGCTTACCGATGGCGATGACGTCCTGATAATTAAGGTGCCAGACCTGTTTCGTCAGGCTGACTGGCTCAAGGAAATGGATGTGCGTCCCGGCCAGCCCCGCCGGATGCGGGCCAGAAAATTCATTAAACGTGACCTGCCCCAGCGGATGGCCGCCAAGCTTGCCGCCGCCGGCCTGACAAATGTGCACTTTTCCGGGCGTGAGGCGGGTTAGAATAGTGAGTCCTGCATCAAAAGCTTTTCGCTGCGCCAGGATAACCGGTTCCGGGTCCACGCTGAGCGGGTTGGTGTCGATGGCCGTGACAAAAATCGCGGCCGGTTCCGTGCCCGGAACAGGGGATTTGCTGAAGGGGCGCGTACGAAGCGCGGTCCATAAACCGGACGCCAGGAGCTGATCCTGAACGGCGTCACGGTTCAGCGACGCGAGCTCTGCGGTGTCGTAATGGGCAAATTCACGCTTGTCATCGCCCTCAATGCGGATAACCACCGACTGCAGAACGCGCCGTTCGCCACGGTTGATGGTCACAACGGTGCCGCTCGCGGGGGCTGTGAACATCACGCCGGGATTTTTTTTGTCCTCAAAGAGCGTCTGTCCTTTGATAACGCGATCGCCCTCCTGTACCAGCATTGAAGGACGCATCCCCAGGTAGTCTTCGCCCAAAATGGCGACATGACGGACACTTGCGCCTGTCGAAACGTGCTGCGCTGGCACGCCTGCAATCGGCAGATCAAGTCCTTTTTTAATTTTAAACATGTGGTTAGCAGGTTTCCATGAACAACAATCCAGTGGGCGCAAAGTGTAACATTTTCCCCTTCCCGCGGGCAGGGAATCCGCTGGCGCGCGCGCCAAATTGCGAGCTAATGCGCAAAGTTCCTGGAGCCATCGCAATTTTGATGGTTTATAAAGTAAAACTAATTTGTAAACTCACCGTCCGGCTCTTGCGAAAATCTATAGCGGTGCTAATGTGAGCGCTCCTAACAGAATAATCTGATTTCGGGTCTCTTTTGCCGTCCTGGCAAGTTGGTCATGGTTTTATCAAGGAACTAGTAGTATGCGTAAAATCGCATTGTTCATTGCGATGCTTCTGATGCCGTGCATGTCGTTTGCCGGACTGCTCAGCAGTAATAGCTCAACGACGCCGGTCAGCAAGGAATATAAACAGCAGTTAATGGGATCGCCGGTTTATATTCAGATCTTCAAGGAAGAGCGCACTCTCGATCTGTTTGTGAAAATGGGCGAGACATATCAGCTGCTTGATAGTTACAAAATTTGTAACTACTCCGGCGGACTGGGGCCAAAACAGCGTCAGGGCGACTTCAAAAGTCCGGAAGGGTTCTACAACGTTCAGCGCAGCCAGCTCAAGCCTGACAGCCGCTTCTATAAAGCCATTAACATCGGCTTCCCGAATGCCTATGACCGTGCACACGGTTATGAAGGTAAATATCTGATGATCCACGGTGCCTGCGTGTCTATCGGCTGTTATGCGATGACCGACTCCGGCATTGATGAGATTTTCCAGTTCGTGACGGGCGCGCTGGTCTTTGGGCAGCCTAACGTACAGGTCAGCATCTATCCGTTCCGCATGACGGACGCCAACATGGCGCGTCACAAGTACTCATACTACGCGGATTTCTGGAAACAGCTGAAGCCTGGTTACGACTACTTTGAGCAGACCCACAAGCCACCTGTGGTCTCTATCGTCGATGGCCGTTACGTGGTCAGCAAACCGCTGAGCCACGAAGTCGTCCACCCGCAGCTGGCGTCAAATTACACGGTCCCCGAGACAAAATAGCACCCACTCGCCTGGCATAATCTTTTGCCAGGTTTCGTTGCCCGTCAGCGGCTGCGTTGCGATAACAGTGACCACATCGTTCGGTGTGGTCTCCTTCTGAAAGTCTATCTCCACATCCTGATCGAGCAGCGTCGCGACGCCAAACGGCGCACGGCGGGTGATCCAGAACAGATTCGTCGAGCAGAACGCCATCACATAGCGGCCGTCAGAGAGCAGCATGTTGAACACGCCTTTTTCACGCAGTTCAGATGCCAGCGTCGCGATGTATTTGAATACGGCAGTCATGTTGCCGGGCGTGCGGGGATAGCGCTCCGTCAGCTTGTGCAGCAGCCAGCAGAAGGCTTTTTCGCTGTCCGTTTCGCCAACAGGGCGGAAATTGCCCGTCTCCAGCGACTTATAGCCCGTAAGCTGCCCGTTGTGCGCGTAGGTCCAGTTTCGGCCCCACAGCTCGCGGGTAAACGGATGGGTGTTTTCCAACGCCACTTCGCCGCGGTTAGCCTGGCGGATGTGGGCGATCACCGAGCGGGACTTGATGGGGTAGTCCTGCACCAGTTTGGCAATCGGTGAGTTAAAGCTGGGCTGTGGATCTTTGAACGTGCGACACCCTTTGCCTTCGTAGAAGGTGATGCCCCAGCCGTCTTTATGCGGCCCGGTTCCTCCACCGCGCTGAACCAGCCCGGTGAAACTAAAGCAGATATCGGTTGGCACATTGGCGCTCATCCCGAGCAGTTCGCACATACAATACCTCCACAACAGCGGGGGCAAGAGTGCCCCCAGCGAAGTCTTACTTAACCATCTCTTTTTCGATCAGTTGAATCAGGATGTGGATCACTTTGATGTGAATTTCCTGAATACGGTCAGCATAACCGAAGTGCGGAACGCGAATTTCGACATCCGCCGTACCGTCCATCTTACCGCCATCTTTACCGGTCAGGGTGATGACTTTCATCCCTTTTTCACGCGCGGCTGCGATCGCTTTGATCACGTTGCCGGAGTTGCCGGAGGTAGAGATCCCCAGCAGCACGTCGCCTTCACGGCCTACGGCTTCAACGTAGCGGGAGAAGATGTGGTCGTAACCGAAGTCGTTGCCTACGCAGGAGATGTGGCTCACGTCGGAAATCGCAATCGCCGGGTAGCCCGGACGGTTTTCGCGATAGCGTCCGGTCAGCTCTTCTGCGAAGTGCATCGCGTCGCAGTGGGAACCGCCGTTACCGCAGGAGAGCACTTTGCCACCGGCTTTGAAGCTGTCGGCAAGCAGGACCGCTGCGCGCTGAATAGCGTGAATATTGGCATCATCTTTCAGAAAGTTCGCCAGCGTTTCCGCCGCTTCGTTCAGTTCGTTACGAATAAGATCCTGGTACATGAGGATAATCCTTCAGTATTGATGAAATAACACAGTGGAGTGTACCGGATAGCGGGAAAAGCGAGAAGCTAAAGCCATGCGAAACGTCCGGCGTTTTGATTTTTTGTGCCGGCTAAAACGCGAACAATGTGAACCAGGTTGTAATTATTTTGTAAACACATTGCTAAAGGAAATAACATCAACTACAACCATATCATCACAAGTGGTCAGACCTCCTACAAGCAAGGGAGCTTTTCTTTATGATGATTTTGAGCATTCTCGCAACCGTTGTTCTGCTCGGTGTGTTGTTCTATCACCGCGTAAGTTTATTCCTGAGCAGCCTGATTCTTCTGGCCTGGACGGCTGCGCTTGGCGTCGCAGGCCTCTGGAATATCTGGCTTTTAGTCCCTCTTGCCATCATTCTTCTGCCGTTTAACCTGGCCCCGATGCGTAAATCAATGATCTCTGCGCCGGTGTTCAAAGGCTTCCGCAAAGTGATGCCGCCAATGTCGCGTACCGAGAAAGAAGCGATTGATGCGGGCACCACCTGGTGGGAAGGCGATCTGTTCCAGGGCAACCCGGACTGGAAAAAGCTGCATAACTATCCGCAGCCGCGCCTGACCGCTGAAGAACAGGCCTTTATTGACGGCCCGGTGGAAGAAGCGTGCCGTATGGCCAACGACTTTGCCATCACCCATGAAATGGCCGATCTGCCGCCTGAGCTGTGGGCGTATCTGAAAGAACATCGCTTCTTCGCGATGATCATCAAGAAAGAGTACGGCGGTCTGGAATTCTCCGCTTACGCTCAGGCTCGCGTCCTGCAAAAGCTGGCAGGCGTCTCCGGGATCCTGGCGATTACCGTTGGCGTGCCTAACTCCTTAGGCCCGGGCGAACTGCTGCAGCATTACGGTACCGAAGAGCAGAAAGATCACTACCTGCCGCGTCTGGCACGCGGTCAGGAAATCCCTTGCTTCGCGCTGACCAGCCCGGAAGCGGGCTCCGATGCAGGCGCGATCCCGGACACCGGCGTGGTCTGCATGGGCGAGTGGCAGGGCGAGCAGGTGCTGGGCATGCGCCTGACCTGGAACAAGCGTTATATCACCCTGGCGCCAATCGCCACCGTGCTGGGTCTGGCCTTTAAGCTCTCTGACCCGGAAAAACTGCTGGGCGGTGAAGAAGATCTTGGCATTACCTGCGCGCTGATCCCAACCTCTACCCCAGGCGTTGAAATTGGTCGCCGTCACTTCCCGCTGAACGTGCCGTTCCAGAACGGTCCGACCCGCGGTCAGGACATCTTTGTGCCGATTGACTACATCATCGGCGGCCCGAAAATGGCCGGTCAGGGCTGGCGTATGCTGGTGGAATGTCTGTCCGTGGGCCGCGGCATTACCCTGCCGTCGAACTCAACCGGCGGTCTGAAGTCGGTCGCAATGGGGATTGGCGCTTACGCCCACATCCGCCGTCAGTTCAAAATCTCCATCGGCAAGATGGAAGGTATCGAAGAGCCGCTGGCGCGTATCGCGGGCAATGCCTACGTGATGGATGCCGCTGCTACTCTGATTACCTACGGCATTATGCTGGGCGAAAAACCGGCCGTGCTGTCCGCGATTGTGAAGTACCACTGTACCCACCGCGCGCAGCAGTCGATCATTGACGCGATGGATATCGCGGGCGGTAAAGGCATTATGCTCGGCGAAGGCAACTTCCTGGCGCGCGGCTATCAGGGCGCACCGATTGCCATCACCGTGGAAGGGGCAAACATCCTGACCCGCAGCATGATGATCTTCGGTCAGGGCGCAATCCGCTGCCATCCGTACGTGCTGGAAGAGATGGCCGCTGCGCAGAACAACGACGTCGATGCCTTCGATAAGCTGCTCTTCAAACATATCGGTCACGTGGGCAGCAACAAGGTGCGCAGCTTCTGGCTGGGCCTGACGCGCGGTCTTACCAGCGCGACGCCGACCGGCGATGCGACCAAACGTTACTACCAGCATCTGAACCGTCTTAGCGCCAACCTGGCTCTGCTGTCTGACGTCTCCATGGCGGTGCTGGGCGGTAGCCTGAAGCGTCGCGAGCGTATCTCTGCCCGTCTGGGGGATGTGCTGAGCCAGATCTTCCTGGCCTCCGCAGTCCTGAAGCGTTACGACGATGAAGGGCGTCAGGAAGCGGATCTGCCGCTGGTGCACTGGGGCGTGCAGGATGCGATGTATCAGGCTGAACAGGCGATTGACGACCTGCTGGCGAACTTCCCGAACCGCTTCGTGGCGGGCGCCCTGCGCGCGGTGATCTTCCCGACCGGTCGTCACCATCTGGCGCCGTCCGACAAGCTGGACCACAAGGTGGCGAAGATCCTGCAGGTACCGAGCGCAACCCGCTCCCGTATCGGCCGTGGTCAGTATCTGACGCCGACGCCGCATAACCCGGTGGGTCTGCTGGAAGAGGCGCTGCTGGACGTGATGGCTGCCGATCCGATCCACCAGAAAATCTGTAAACAGCTGGGCAAAAACCTGCCGTTTACCCGTCTGGACGAACTGGCAAAACAGGCGCTCGCCGGCGGCATTATCAATAAAGATGAAGCTGCTCTGCTGGTGAAAGCCGAAGAGAGCCGTCTGCGTAGTATTAACGTGGATGATTTCGAGCCGGACGAGCTGGCGACGCAGCCGGTAAAGCTGCCGGAGAAGCACCGCAAGCCTGAAGCGGCGTAACGCGTTTCGCTTATACAAACCCCGCCTCGCGCGGGGTTTTTTATTGCCACATTTTCTCGTAATGACGTGCTACAGTGTCAAAAAGCGGTCTTTTGAGGAGTCTGTATCGTGCCTGGTTTGAAGATTTCGATTTTGCAGCAACCTTTAGTGTGGATGGATAGCCCCGCCAACCTGCGCCACTTTGATCGTCAACTGGAAGAGATTACCGGGCGTGATGTGATTGTCCTGCCGGAGATGTTCACAACCGGCTTCGCCATGGAAGCAGCACAACAGTCAATGCCGCAGGATGAGGTGGGCGCCTGGATGCATGCCAAAGCGCAGCAGACCAACGCGCTGATCGCCGGGAGCGCCGCCCTGCAAACGGATCGCGGGCCGGTGAACCGCTTCCTGCTGGTGGAGCCGGAAGGGAAAGTGCATTTTTACGATAAACGCCACCTGTTCCGCATGGCGGATGAGCATCATCACTATGAAGCGGGTCACGAGCGCGTGGTGTTCGAGTGGCGCGGCTGGCGTATTCTGCCGCTGGTCTGCTACGACCTGCGCTTCCCGGTGTGGTCGCGCAACCGCAATGATTACGACCTGGCGCTTTATGTTGCCAACTGGCCCGCACCGCGCTCCCTGCACTGGCAGTCGTTGCTGGTGGCGCGCGCGATTGAGAACCAGGCGTACGTGGTGGGCTGTAACCGCGTGGGAACCGACGGCAACGGGCATCACTACCGCGGCGACAGCCGGGTGGTGAATCCGCAGGGCGAGATCATTGCCACCGCCGAGCCGCATCAGGCGACGCGCATTGATGCGGAACTGTCGCTGACGGCGCTGCAGGAGTACCGCGAGAAGTTTCCGGCCTGGCAGGATGCGGATCCGTTTAGCATTGGGTGAAATTTTCCCCTCACCCCGCCCCTCTCCCAACGGGAGAGGGAGGATAAAACATTAACTCACCAGCGCCTGCCCGTCTTTGCGGCTTTCCGTCGCGGCCACGTAGTGTCCTTCCGGCAGGCGATAAATCACCTGCGCCCCGCCGAAGTTGTAATCCTGAAGCGGATCTTCCACCACGATCTGATGCCTCCGCTCGCGCAGCGCGGCGATGGTATTGCGATCGAAGGTCGATTCAACGATCACCTCCCTGCCCTGCACCACGCGCCAGCGCGGGGCATCAATTGCCGCCTGTGGGTTTTGCCCGTGCAGCATAATGCGCAGCGCCATCTGCATGTGCCCCTGCGCCTGCATCGGGCCGCCCATCACGCCGAAGGACATCAGCGGCTGGCCGTTGCCGTCCATCGCAAAGCCCGGAATGATGGTGTGGAACGGTCGCTTGCTGCCCGCCAGCGCGTTCGGGTGATTGGGATCCAGCACAAAACCGCAGCCCCGGTTTTGCAGGCTGATCCCCGTATCCGGCACCACGATGCCTGAACCGAAGCCCATGTAGTTGGACTGAATAAACGAGACCATCATCCCGCTGGCGTCGGCGGTGCTGATGTAGACCGTGCCGCTCTGGGTCGGGGAACCGTAGACAAAATCAGAGGCGTGCTCGTGATTGATAAGCGCCGCGCGCGACTTCAGATAATGGTCGCTCAGCAGCTCTTTCGCCGCGAACGCCATATGGTCTTCATCCGCCACGTAGCGGTCGAGATCCGCCAGCGCCAGCTTCATCGCCTCAATGGACAGGTGCAGGGACTGCACGGAATCCGGATGATGCTGCTCAATGCCGCACTGCTCCAGAATGCCGAGCGCAATCAGCGTGGCGATCCCCTGGCCATTTGGCGGCAATTCCTGCACCGAACCGCCCGCGAAGTCGCGCGACAGCAGCTCTACCCAGTCCACGCGATGGTTTGCCAGATCTTCAGCCGTCAGGTGTGCGCCGTGTTCTTTGGCGAAAGCGGCAATTTTTTGCGCCAGCTCGCCGCGGTAAAAGGCTTCACCGTTGGTGCGGGCAATCAGCTCCAGCGAGTTCGCCTGCGCCGGATTACGGAAGATTTCCCCCACGCGCGGGGCGCGGCCTTCCGGCGCGAAGCAGGCGCTAAAACCCGGCTGATCTTTCAGCTTGCTATAGCCGCGCTGCCAGAGATGGCCGATCAGCGGGGAGACCGGGAAACCGTTGCGCGCGTAGTCAATGGCGGGCTGCGCCAGCGTGGTCAGCGGCAGCGTGCCGAAGCGTTCCGCCAGCGCAACCCAGCCGGATACCGCACCCGGCACGGTCACCGCGTCCCAGCCAATTTCCGGCACCGCGGTTTTACCGGCAAACAGATCCGCATGCCAGCTTGCAGGCGAACGACCGGACGCGTTCAGGCCGTGCAGCTTTTCACCGTCCCAGACGATGGCAAAGGCGTCGCTGCCGATCCCGTTGCCGGTCGGCTCAACCACCGTCAGCGCCATCGCGGCGGCAATGGCCGCATCAACGGCGTTGCCGCCCAGCTGCAGCATTTTCATTCCCGCCTGTGCCGCCAGCGGCTGCGACGTGGCGACGGCGTTACGGCCCATCATTGGCGGGCGGCGGGAAGCGTAACCGG
>NZ_QFXN01000307.1:0-6664 GCF_003144775.1 Enterobacter sp. CGMCC 5087
TGAAGCGTAACCGGACGTAAAATCAAGCGCTTTGGTCATCATGACTCCTTAGTCGTGGCGCGGATCGAGCGCATCGCGCAGCCCGTCGCCGAGTAAATTAAAGCCCTGCACGGCGAGGAAAATCGCCACGCCGGGGAAAACGGACATCCACGGCGCCTGCTCCAGAAACCCTTTCGCGGTGTTGAGCATGGAGCCCCATGACGGATTGGGCGGCTGCTGCCCCAGCCCTAAAAACGACAGGCTGGCTTCGGCTATAATCGCCGAGGCAATCGCCAGCGTGGCCTGCACGAGGATCGGCGACATCACGTTGGGCAGGACGTATTTGATGATGATCCAGCGATCCGGCAGACCAATCGCCCGCGCGCCGTCGATGTACTCTTCGTTGCGAATGGCGATCACCTGGCCGCGCGTCAGGCGAGCGAAGATCGGCATCGCCGAAAGACCGATGGCAATCATCGCGTTGGTCAGGCTCGGGCCCAAAAACGCCCCCAGCGCGATCGCCATGATCAGAAACGGACAGGCCAGCAGCGCCTCAATAAACCGCGAGATCACTCCGTCCCACATCTTCTGGAAGTAACCCGCCACCAGACCCAGCGGCACGCCGATGACCACCGCGATAACGACCGACATACAGCCCGCCATCAGCGAGGTGCGAGCTCCCCAGATTATGCGGGATAAAATGTCGCGCCCCAGCTCGTCGGTGCCGAACCAGTACATCGCCGATGGCGCTTTGCGCACCGCCAGGAAGTTAGCTTTGACCGGGTCGAACGGGGCGATCCACGGCGCCAGCAGCGCCACCAGCACAAAGAAGCCCACCACCACCGCGCCAATCACCGCGCTTTTGTTGGCGAGGAATTTCTTCAGCACCCGGTTTTGCGCGCGCGGCAGCGCGGGGGCTAGGGTTTGCGTCGTCAGTTCCGCCATGGTTAACCTCGCATTTTCGGGTTGATAAGGACGTAGAGCACGTCGGCCAGCAGGTTGAGCATCAGGAAGCCGATCGCCACGATCAGCACCACGCCCTGCACCACCGCGTAGTCACGGTTAAATACCGAGTCGACGATCATCTTGCCGAAGCCCGGAATGGTGAAGACCTGCTCGGTCAGTACCGCGCCGCCCAGCAGCTCGCCGAACAGCAGCGTAGTGAGGGTGATGACCGGCACCAGCGCGTTGCGAAACGCGTGCTTTAGGATCACCGCCTTCGGCAGCAGCCCTTTCGCCCGCGCGGTGCGGATGTAATCCGCTTTCAGCACGGCAATCATCGAGGCGCGGGTGTGGCGCATCAGCGTCGCCGCGAGGCCGGTTCCGAGCACGGCCGCGGGCAGCAGCAGCGTGCGCAGGTTCTGAAGCGGATCTTCACTGAACGGCACGTAGCCGGAGGCGGGCAGCCACTGCAGGTTCACCGAAAAGACCAGTATCAGCAGGATCCCCAGCCAGAAGTGCGGGATCGAGATCCCCGAGATCGCCACGAAGTTCGCCCCGTGATCGACCCAGCTGTTTTTGTTCACCGCCGCGAGGATCCCCATGCTGATGCCAAACACCAGCGCAATAATCATCGCCAGCAGCGACAGCTCCAGCGTGACCGGCAGCTTGCTGGCGATCAGCTGCGTCACCGGTTCGTGCGTGCGTAAGGAGACGCCCAGATCGCCCTGCAGCGCCCGCGTCAGCCAGTGGAAATACTGCACGGGGATCGGCGCATCGAGGTTCAGCTCCGCGCGCAGCTGGGCGATGACCGCCGGGTCGCGCTCCTCCCCGGCCATGGCGATTAGCGGGTCGCCGGGCAGCAGCTTTTGCAGACCGAAGACCATCATGCTCACCAGCAGCAGGGTTGGTATAGCCAGCAGCAGACGTTTGCAAATCAGTTCCAGCATGGGTTCTCCTCAGGACCTTTATTTCGCCAGCGTCAAACCCGCCAGACGCACGATGCCGTCCGGGTACGGCTTAAAGCCCTGCACGCTTTTGTTCAGCCCGAAAATGCGCGGCTCGAAGTAGAGATAGGCAATCGGCATGTCGGTTTGTAGCTGCTTCACCACCTTGTCGTACAGCGGCTGGCGTGCGGCCTGGTCGGTGCTCTGGCGCGCCTGGGTCAGCCACTCATCGACCTGCGCGTTGCTGTAGCGGCCGTCGTTAAGCGTGCCTTTGCTGTTGATAAAGCCGTAGATGCTGCCGTCCGGATCCGGGCGTCCCGACCAGCCGGAGAAGCTCAGCTGATAGTCGCCGCTTTGCTGGCGGTCGAGCAGCGTGGCGAATTCGGTCATCTGCAGGTTCAGGTTAAATCCGGCCTCGGCGACCATCGCCTGCAATACCTGACCCACCTGCTGTGAGGTAGGGTTGTTCGGCACCAGCAGGTTGACGGTCAGCGGCGCGGTGACGCCTGCCGCCTTCAGCAGCGCTTTGGCTTTGTCGACGTCACGCGGCGGGACCGGCAGATTAACGTGATACGGGCTGACCGGGGAAAACGCCTGGTTAGCCGGGGTGTAAAGCCCTTCGAAGACCACCTGGTTTAACGCATCGCGGTCGATGGCCTGAGAAAACGCCTCGCGCACGCGGGCGTCCTTGAACGGATCGTTGGCCGGCACCTTGCCGTTGTTGATGTTGAAGGTGATGCCCTGATAGCCCAGGCCGGTTACCTTCGCCAGCGCCAGCTTGCTGTCGGCTTCGACGGTTTTAACGTCGCTGGCGGCGATGCCTTCGGTCAGGTCGAGATCGCCCGCGCGCAGGTTCGCGAGGCGCACGGAGGCATCCGGGATCGGCAGATAAATGATTTTGTCGAAGTGGTAGGCGTCTTTGTTCCAGTAGTTGTCGAAGCGGGTCAGCACGATGCGGTCCTGGGACACGCGGCTGTCGAACTTGTACGGGCCGGAGCAGACCGGGTGGGCGGCAAAGTCAGGCTTTTTCGCCGCCTCGGGGGCCATCATCGCGCCCGCACGGTCGGTGAGCTGCATCAGCAGCGCGGCATCGGGGGTCTTCAGGTGCAGCGCAATCTGCATCGGGCCGGTGACCTCGACCGATTCAACGGAGGAGATCTCGCTTTTACGCAGAGAGCCTTTTAAGGTCAGGGCGCGGTCGAGATTGTATTTTGCCGCGGCGGCATCGAATTTCTCACCGTCGTGGAAGGTGACGCCTTCGCGCAGATTGAGCGTCAGGGTTTTACCGTCGTCACTCCACGCCCAGTCTTTAGCCAGGCCGGGGACGACCTTCAGATTTTCATCCACGTCCACCAGCCTGTCGCACAAGGAGGCAAAGACGAAGCGGCCATAGTAGGTGCGCGCCAGATGCGGGTCGAGCATGTCCGGGTCAGCGCCCAGGCCGACCCGCAGCACGCTTTCAGAATGGGCGGGCAGCGCCGCGCCAAGCAACATAACACTTCCCAGTACGGTCAAAAGAGAATTACGCATTGTCATTATCATGAGTTCCTTGAAGGAAGAGACGAGTGAGTGGCCGCGTGTTCAAACAGCGCGCGGCGGCGCAGAAAGGCGGCGGATGGCGGTGCTATCTGAATAACGCTGCGATCGCGGTTGATCTCCTGCCAGCGGTGGCAGGCAACCTGACGTCCGCCGTCGAGCACCTGATTGATCGGCTCAACCTGGCGGCATTCATCGGTGACGTACGGGCAGCGGGTGTGGAAACGGCAGCCGGACGGCGGGCTGGCAGGATTGGGCAGATCCCCCTGCAGCAGCGGCGCGTCGCGTTCAGTGCCCGGCTGCATCTGCGGCGCCGAGGCGATCAGCGCCTGAGTATAGGGGTGCAGCGGCGCGTCAAAAATCTCGTCAACGGTGGCAAGCTCGACGATTTGCCCGAGATACATGACCGCCACGCGATCGCTCATGTGGCGGATCACCGCCAGACCGTGGGCGACAATCACCATCGTCAGCCCCAGCTGGTGCTTCAGGCTTTCCAGCAGGTTGACCACCTGCGCCTGAACGGAGACGTCCAGCGCGGACACCGGCTCATCGCCCAGCAGCAGTTTCGGTCCCGAGGCCAGCGCGCGCGCAATGCCGATACGCTGGCGCTGCCCGCCGGAAAACTCGTGCGGATAGCGCCCGGCCCAGGCGGCAGGCAGGCCAACGGTTTTGAGCAGCTCGGCAACGCGGTACTGGCGATCCGCTTTTTTCATGTTCTGATGCAGCCACAGCGGCTCCCCGACGATCTGCTCCACCGTCATGCGCGGGTTGAGCGAGGCGAAGGGATCCTGGAAGATAATCTGCAGCTCGCGCCGGAGCTGGTTCAGGCGGGCACCGGAGGCGTCGGTGATCTCTTCCCCCTGGTAAAACACGCGCCCTTCGCTGGCGGCCAGCAGGCGCAACAGCAGACGACCGAGGGTAGATTTCCCGGAGCCGGACTCGCCGACGATCGCCAGCGTTTCGCCCGGCATCACGGCAAGCGAAACGCGATCGACCGCGGTGACAAACCGTGCCGGGGTAAAGAGTTTTTTGGGGCCGGGGAAAAGCTTGCTGAGGTCACGGGCTTCAAGAATGGGCGTGGTCATGCGATTTCTCCCAGGGCAATGTGCTGTTCGAGCGGCACGCGGAAGCAGGCGACCTTATGGCCCGCGCCGAGCGCGGTGAGCTGCGGTTTTTCAGCATGGCAGCGCGACTGCGCAAACGGACAGCGGGTGGCAAAACGGCAACCTTTCGGCATGGATTCCGGGAGCGGGACCGATCCGGGAATGGTGGAGAGCTGGCCCTTGCGTGCGCCAAGTGAAGGAATCGAGCCCATCAGGCCGATGGTGTACGGATGCTGCGGGTCGGCAAAGATGGCCTCCACGCTCCCCTGCTCCACCACCTGTCCGGCATACATCACCGCTACCTGCTGGGCGACTTCTGCTACGACGCCTAAATCGTGGGTGATCATCAGCACCGCCGTGCCGGTTTCCTCTTTTAAGGCGTTGAGCAAGGCGAGGATTTGCGCCTGGATGGTGACGTCGAGCGCAGTGGTGGGCTCGTCGGCAATCAGCAGTTTGGGATGGTTAATCAGCGCCATCGCAATCATCACCCGCTGGCGCATGCCGCCGGAAAGCTGGTGGGGATATGCTTTCAGGCGCATCTCTGCCGCCGGGATCTGTACCTTCTCGAGGATCTGCAGCGCGACCTTCATCGCCTCTGCGCGCGAGACGTTCTGGTGCCGCATAACCGCTTCGCTAAGCTGATCCCCCAGCGTAAACGCCGGATTGAGCGAGGTCATCGGCTCCTGGAAAATCATCGCCAGCTCGCTGCCGCGCAGGTCGGCATATTCCCGCGGCGAGAGCTTTCGCAGATCGTGGCGGCGAAACTGCATCTCGCCGCTGACAATCTGCGCGCTGGCGGGCAGTAACCCCATCAGCGCCAGTGAGGTGATACTTTTCCCGCAGCCGGACTCTCCCACCAGCGCCAGCGTTTCGCCCGCCCTGACGCTCAGCGAGATACCATCAAGCACGCTAGCCGGCGAGCCAGCAAACGTAACGTTGAGGTTTTGCACCCGCAATACGGGCGTGGCGTCCTTAAAGGGTATTGTCGTCATGGCGTGAAGTCGTCCTCAAGGTGGATCGCCTGAATCAGGGCGGTTTGCAGGCTGAGCAGGTGTTCGCGCATGGCGGCCGCGGCTTCATTAGGCTGGCGATGGATAATCGCAGACATGATCTTATGGTGGTGGTCGTTATAGCTGTCGACACGTTCGGGCGTGCGGGCTAATTCGCGCAGATGCTGCCAGCCCGGTTCGCGCCGAACGGCATCAATGGCATCAAACAGGCCGAGCATCAGACGGTTGCCCGCCGCCTCGGCAATTGCCCGGTGAAAGGCGCTGTCCCAGAGTTCGTTGAGATCGCGGTCATCCGGGCTGACCTTGTCGATGCGTTCCAGCATACGCTGCATGAGCGCGAGGTTTTCCCTGGTGGCACGCAGTGCCGCAAGCCGGGCTAAGCCGGGTTCGAGCTGTAGACGAGCTTCCATCACTTCCAGAAGGTTGGTCTGCTGAACCAATCCCTGAAGGGCCAGCGGTTCAACAGGTGCCGCCGGGCCAATAAAGGTCCCTTTGCCCTGCTTACGCCAGATGCGGCCCTCTTCTTCCAGCACGTCCAGCGCACGACGCACTTCGCGTCGTCCTACGCCGAGAGTGTCCGACAGCTCACGTTCCGTGGGCAGCGGTATGCCTGGTGTTGACTCATGCTGGTTGATAAGCCCGCGCAGCTGCTCAAGCGCGGTGCTGGAATTTGCCAGAAACCGTGACGGTTTTTCCATATTGGTTCGCTCGCTTTCATCATTGCTTTATTTTTATTAACGATAAGTTATTGATATGGAATGAAGCTTATCGTGCTAATGATTAAGCAATAACCAAACCAATAATTAATTGGTTCGGCATATTTTTGGAAAGCAGGAGTTAACCAAATGATTCTGCGTGAATTATTTTTACAGAAAGAAACATTCTGAACGAGGTGCGAGGAGAAGATCGATGGAGAAATGCACAACCATAGTGCAAATAATGCACTACACCTGTGCAATTGTTAATAAATTGCACCATGCATATTAACTTTATGTTAACAATAAGTGAGAGGATGAGATTACAGAAGGCTGAAACGACGAAGGCCTGAATCATTTCTGATTCAGGCCTTCTGAATAGTGGCGGAACGGACGGGACTCGAACCCGCGACCCCCTGCGTGACAGGCAGGTATTCTAACCGACTGAACTACCG
>NZ_QFXN01000308.1:0-9418 GCF_003144775.1 Enterobacter sp. CGMCC 5087
TGTTCCCGTTTGGGGAACGAGGCGCATATTACGGTGCGCCTCCGATCTCGTCAACGCTTTTTCTCACGTTTTGAATCGTTTGCTGCAAAAATCGCCCAAACGATGATTTTACAGGCATTCAGGCGTTTTTTCAGGCGCGCCACATACAGCTGCCGCCCTTCTTCTGTACCAGATCAAGCCGGGATTCGTGGTTAAGAAGCTCTTCATCACTGGCTAAAACAACCCGCAAGCGACTGGCCTGACGAACAACACGCTGAATGCCCGCTTCGCCTTGCGTCTGCTGGGATTCATTTTCCATACTGAACTTCATTGACGTCTGCCCGCCGGTCATCGTCAGATAGACATCGGCCAGGATCTGGGCATCGAGCAACGCCCCGTGAAGCGTTCGCTTGGTGTTGTCTATCTCATAGCGCGAGCAGAGTGCATCAAGGCTGTTACGCTTGCCGGGGAACATCTTCCTTGCCAGCGCCAGGCTGTCAGTCACCTTACAGAAGGTGTTCGTCTTCGGAATATCACGATTAAGCTTGCTGAATTCATAATCCATAAAGCCGATATCGAACGATGCGTTATGGATGACAAGCTCGGCGCCCTTGATATATTCCAGGAACTCGTCAGCGACATCCGCAAAAGTCGGCTTATCCAGCAAGAACTCATCGGCAATACCGTGAACGCCGAACGCTTCAGGATCCACCAGCCGATCGGGTTTGAGGTAGACGTGGAAGTTGTTCCCCGTAAGACGACGGTTCACCACTTCAACGGCGCCGATCTCGATGATCTTATGCCCTTCGTAGTGCGCGCCGATCTGGTTCATACCGGTGGTTTCGGTATCGAGGACAATCTGGCGAGTAATTGCAGTGCTCATAGCGGTCATTTATGTCAGACTTATCGTTTAACTGAACGTTTCGAATACAGGAAGTCTACCAGAGATGCGTAAACAGGTAGAAATTTTCACCGATGGATCTTGTCTCGGTAACCCAGGGCCCGGCGGCTACGGCGCGATTATGCGCTATCGCCAGCACGAAAAAACCTTTAGCGAAGGCTATTTTCTGACCACCAACAACCGGATGGAGTTGATGGCGGCCATCGTGGCGCTGGAGGCGTTAAAAGAACATTGTGACGTGGTGTTAAGCACCGACAGTCAGTACGTGCGTCAGGGGATCACCCAGTGGATCCATAACTGGAAAAAACGCGGCTGGAAAACCGCCGATAAGAAGCCGGTCAAGAACGTCGATCTCTGGAAACGTCTTGATGCTGCGCTGGGCCAGCACCAGATTAAGTGGGAGTGGGTTAAAGGCCACGCAGGCCATCCGGAAAACGAACGCTGCGACGAACTGGCGCGTGCTGCTGCATCCAATCCCGCACATGAAGATGCGGGTTATCAGCCCGACGCCTAATCGGTTTTTTTGTACTGCCGCGTGGCGCCGACGGTCTGGCGAATGGGCGTTTTCGACTTGCTCTGCTTCATGGGGTTAAGCGTAAGGGGAATAGTTCGCTTACGCGCAACGATAAACTGCAAACAGCCCAATGCGGGGAGATGGGTGCTCAGTACCACGCCCCCCTGCCGCGCCCAGGGCAGCACCTGAAAACCACCATAGCAAAGCACTTCAAAGTTCAGCAATGAAAGCCAGTCGAGCTGGCGCATCATGGTGAACATCCGGCTGTTGTAAGGTGGAGTCCGGCGCAGCACTGGTACTAACTTACGCAGGCCCATCAGGCTTAGCGGATTGAATCCGCTAAGTACCAGCCAGCCGTCATCAATCAGCACGCGATCGGCTTCGCGAAGCAGACGATGCGGATCGCTGCACCAGGGTAGCGTATGTGCGAGCAAACACGCATCGACGGATTTTTCCGCAAACGGCAGATGCAGCGGGTCTGCCTTCACCTGAACCGGCGATCCGCCGAGAGAGACGTTAACCTGATGCGAGATAGCGCAGCTTTCGGTATTGATTTCCGCGCTGAGATTGCCAATCTTAAGCAGGTGAAAGCCATACATTTTCGCGAGCCAGGGCTTCAGCTGCTGTTCTAACGCTTCGCGATAGTATTCACCCCAGGGCAATTCCGCCCAACGTTCCGGTGCTGCGACAGTCTGAGGTATCCTTGCCGGTTTCATCAAAACATCCGCCACGCTCTAAGAGGTAATGTATGAATCTTATCAGTATTCCAGCGTTTCAGGACAATTACATCTGGGTTTTGGTTGACGACGATCGCCGATGCGTCATTGTCGATCCCGGAGAGTCTGCCCCTGTTCTGCACGCCATAAAAGAGAACGGCTGGCAGCCAGAAGCCGTTTTGTTAACGCATCATCATAACGATCACACTGGCGGCGTGCCTGAACTGCGCGCCCATTTTCCGCATCTTGTGGTTTACGGACCGGCAGAGGCACAAGATAAGGGAATCACGCATGTAGTCGAAGAAGGCGAAAATATCCTCATACGCGAGTGGGAGTTTTCCGTATTTGCTACACCAGGTCACACTTTGGGACATCTGTGTTTCTACAGTAAGCCTTATCTTTTTTGCGGCGATACGCTGTTCTCCGGAGGCTGCGGAAGACTGTTTGAAGGTACGCCAGCTCAAATGTATCAGTCTTTACAGAAGATTAACGCGCTACCCGATGAGACACTCATTTGTTGCGCTCATGAGTATACATTAGGAAATATGAAGTTTTCCGTGAGTCTCTTACCCGAGGATCGAGCGATTCAGGATTATTATCACAAAGTGAAGGAGTTACGTGCAAAAAACCAAAAAACACTCCCCGTAATTCTGAAAAACGAGCGCCAAATTAATTTATTTTTACGAACAAATGATATTGATTTAATTAACAAAATTAACCAAGAAACAAATTTGCAACAACCAGAACAGCGATTTGCATGGTTAAGGTCAAAGAAAGATAACTTCAGATAATTGCGGGTTGCCTTTTCAAAATTTCGCCGTTATCATCGCTCGTCTTTTAAGCAACTATTGACACACACATGAAGGCAAAAGCGATATTACTCGCCTCTGTCCTGCTTGTAGGTTGCCAGTCGCAAAACGGCAGCAACGTACAACAGCACGCACAGAGCCTTTCTGCGGCTGGTCAAGGGGAAGCAGGGAAGTTTGCAAGTTCGGCGCGCTGGATGGACGATGGAACATCTTACGCGCAGGATCAAGACTTGTGGACCTCTATTGGCGACGAGCTAAAGATGGGAATTCCGGAAAATCCCCGGATTCGCGAACAGAAACAGAAGTATTTAAGTAATAAGAGCTATCTCCACGATGTAACGTTACGGGCAGAGCCGTATATGTACTGGATAGCCGGGCAAGTTAAGAAACGTAACATGCCTATGGAGCTGGTACTCCTACCCATAGTGGAGAGCGCTTTTGACCCACACGCGACGTCTGGCGCCAATGCCGCAGGCATTTGGCAGATCATTCCGAGCACCGGGCGAAACTATGGTCTGAAACAGACCCGCAACTATGATGCGCGTCGCGATGTTGTCGCTTCAACGACAGCCGCTCTCGACATGATGCAACGTCTGAACAAGATGTTTGACGGCGACTGGCTATTAACGGTCGCAGCGTATAATAGTGGCGAAGGTCGTGTACTGAAGGCAATGAAAGCGAATAAAGCACGGGGTAAATCCACCGATTTTTGGTCGCTCTCACTGCCACAGGAAACAAAGATTTACGTACCGAAAATGCTGGCATTGAGCGATATTCTCAAGAACAGCAAGCGTTACGGTGTACAACTGCCAACACCAGACGAAAGTCGTGCACTGGCGCGTGTTCGCCTCAGCAATCCGGTTGATATTCAACAGGTTGCTGATATGACGGGTATGTCGGTAAGTAAATTGAAAACCTTTAATGCTGGCGTTAAAGGCTCAACCCTGGGGGCAAGTGGCCCGCAGTATGTAATGGTTCCGCAGAAACATGCCGAGCAGTTACGCGAGTCTTTAGCTTCTGGTGAAATCGCCGCCGTTCAGTCAACGCTGATCGCGGATGCATCATCAGTTAACAGCCGCAGCTATAAGGTTCGTTCAGGTGATACGCTTTCGGGCATTGCGTCACGTCTTGGCGTGACGGCGAAAGATCTGCAGCAGTGGAATAACCTGCGCAGCTCTGGGCTGAAGGTGGGTCAGACACTGACGGTGGGTGCAGGTAACAGCGCACAGCGTCTCGCCAGCAACAGCGATAGCATCACCTATCGCGTGCGCAAAGGCGATTCACTGTCCAGTATCGCAAAACGACACGGCGTGAACATCAAAGATGTGATGCGCTGGAATAATGATACTGACAATCTGAAACCGGGCGACCAGCTGACGCTGTTTGTGAAGAACAGCGCCACGCCAGACTCCTGATAACACGATCGAAAGATAAAAAGGCACCGATTCCCCTCGGTGCCTTTTTTGTTTATCCCGCTTTTTGCGCTTCGGCCATGATGGTATCGCTCGTAAATGAGCCATCCGCCTGCAGTTCAAAGTACGCCTTCACCTCTGCGGACGCACTCTCCTGGTAAAGCCTAATTGCCTGGCTTAACGCCTCCGGGGTACGCATACGGGCTATCCAGGAGCTGAACTCCAGCGGTAAGCGGTCTGTAATCAACGCGCGCGCGATCAGCCCCGCTTCAGTGATAAGCGACAACCACTCTCCGCTGGCATAGTTTTGCACGTGTGAGGTATCGCGCAGCGCTTCGACCGTCTGCAGCCAGATATTGCGCACCGGATGTCCAGGGGACATCACATCCATAATAATGAAGATGCCACCCGGCTTCAGAACACGTTTGACCTCGCGCAATGCCTGGCCGACATCGTGCCAGTGGTGCGCGGAGTAACGGCTGATAACCACCTCAAACGACTCATCATCGAACGGTAAGGATTCGGCATAGCCCTGTTGCGTATCGATGTTGTCCAGTCCCTTCGCTTTCGCCGCACCGGCAACAACGTCCAGCATCTGGCTGGATAAGTCATACGCGGTAACGTGAGCGACCTGCTGCGCAGCCGTAAAGCTGGCATGCCCTGCCCCGCAGCCTAAATCCAGCACGTGCGCCTGCGGGAACGCCGCCAGACGTTCACCGAGACGCACCAGATCGCGGCCAGAAGCATGCACGGCGCTACTCAGATAGGCACTTGCCTGAGAACCAAACTGTTTTTCTACATTGTCATGATGGGAGCGTGTTGTTGTCATCGTACTGTCCTTTGTGAGTGAAAAATAAAGGGCAGCACCCGCGCAGGCCTGCCCCACGGCAGACCTGACACACCATTATTTATCAGGTTTGCCGGGACTGAATTCGACTAGTAGAGGGTTATGATCCGAGGCGCGCGTCACCAGAACCGAGGCATCGTGCACGCTCAAACCACGATAGAAGACAAAATCGAGAGGACGACCAAAGGCTTTTTTGCGCTGGTCATCGCTAAAACGAACTTCACGCAGCGACATTTCGCGCGCAAAGCGATACAGCGCATTCATGCGCGGACGGCTCCAGGCATTGAAATCGCCGGCCATAATGATGGGCCCGCTGTGATGGGCAATCTGATCGCCGATCGGAAGTAGCTGCTTACTGTAGACATCCACGCCCAGACTGAAATTTACCGCATGGATATTTACGACCATCAGCATCCGGGTATCCGGCAGCGGATAGACCGTCACCAGCGCCGATTTTGCCAGACGCAGGATAGGTTCACGTTCGCGCAGTGGACAGCAATAAACCGGATGTGCTGCTGAAAGCGTCATCACACCTGAGGGGTGTTGCGGCAGGACAAACGCAGGCACCTGGTCAGCGGCAAGATAGTTCGTGGTGGCAAACCGTACAAGCTCAGGAGTAGTTTGCGCCTCCTGAAGCAGAACCAGGTGGGCATCTTTTCCAAAGTTCTTGAGTACCGATAACCATTCGGCACGCTGCTGCTTAAAGATATTCCACACCAGTACACGGATTTTTTCATCGCTGCTTAACGGCGTGCCGGCGGGTAATGCCTGGCTTATGCTCGCAAATGACCCCGGAGGCAAGATCCTCTCCGCGGGCATTCCGGCAACATAACGCATGGCATAGGTATTTTTTCGCACTTTTGGAAACAGCCTCTGTAACATGAACCAGCCCGGAAAACGGACTGGTTCTAATGTTATAGGGACTTTAGGTCATACTTTCAACGCAATTTCTGAGAAACCGCTTTCCAGTTTTGTAAGCAAGCACTTACTGATGTTACCCCAGCGCCACCCGGGCTGGCTTATCGAGACGTCCACTCAGGCCAATCAGCAGGAAGGCCACCAGGACAATCACCGCGCCAATCCACGGGGTCTGGGCTAATCCAACATGCGCTACGGTTTGCCCACCAATGATGGAGCCCAGCGCGATGCCAATATTAAATGCGGCAATGTTCAGCCCGGACGCCACATCCACCGCATTTGGCGTATAGAGCTCAGCTTTCTGGACAACGTAAACCTGAAGCCCGGGGACATTACCAAAGGCAAAGATCCCCATGACCAGCACAGTGATCAGCGCGGCGTAGTGTGCCGAAGCCGTGAACTGGAAAATCATCAGCAGAACAACCAGGGCGGCGAAGATGAATTTCAGTGCCGGTACCGCACCATGCTTATCCGCAAGCTTGCCGCCCCAGATATTGCCAATGGCAACGGAAATACCGTATCCCAGCAAAATCCAGCTCACGGCATTGGGCGAAAAGCCCGCCAGGTCCTGCATCATCGGCGCCAGGAAGGTGAAAGCGGTGAACACACCACCATAGCCCAGCGCAGTTACCGCGTAGATAATCAGCAAACGCGGATGCGTGAGCACCTTCAGCTGATCGCGCAGGCTGGCGCTTGCCCGGCCTGGAATATTCGACGGTACCAGCAGCAGGCTGGTCACCAGAGCGATGACGCCCAGCAAGGAGACGGCCAGAAACGTTTCACGCCAGCCGAAGTGTTGTCCGATAAACGTTCCCAGCGGTACGCCCGTAACGAGTGCGACGGTCAGCCCACCAAACATGATCGCAATGGCTGAAGCCGCTTTCTCTTTGGGCACCAGGCTGGTTGCAATGGTGGAACCAATTGAGAAGAACACGCCGTGTGCAAGGCCGGTCAACAGACGGGCTATCACCAGCGTGGTGTAGTCCGGTGCCTGCCAGGCCAGAATGTTGCCGGCGGTGAACAGCACCATCAGCGCGACTAACAGCTGCTTACGCGGAAAACGCCCGGTCAGTGCGGTCAGCACTGGCGCCCCGACTGCGACGCCCAGGGCGTAGATTGATACCAGCAACCCCGCAGAGGGCAACGAGATCGCAAGCTGGTTAGCAATAGTGGGAACCAGGCCCACGATAACAAATTCGGTCGTGCCGATTGCAAAGGCACTGATCGTCAGGGCAAGTAGCGCCAGTGGCATAAAATACTCCGTATCATCAGGATTAAGATGACAGGCAGTATGCGCCAGTGCTTAAATAACAAAAATGGTCAAAATATCAATAGAATTTTGCAGGTGGTGCAAAAATGAAAGCAACATCGGAAGAGCTGACAATCTTTGTCGCCGTCGTTGAAAGCGGCAGCTTTAGCCGCGCGGCCGAACAGCTGGGACAGGCTAATTCGGCCATCAGCCGTTCGGTAAAAAAACTGGAGATGAAGCTTGGAGTGAGTCTGCTCAACCGAACGACGCGGCAGCTGAGCCTGACGGAAGAAGGAGAGCGTTACTTCCGCCGCGTGCAGTCGGTACTGCAGGAGATGGCCGCAGCGGAGACGGAGATTATGGAGACCCGCAGCACGCCGCGTGGATTGCTGCGCATTGATGCGGCCACGCCGGTGGTGCTTCACTTTCTGATGCCGCTGATCAAGCCTTTCCGCGAACGCTATCCGGAGATGACGCTTTCTCTCGTCTCCTCAGAGACGTTTATTAACCTCATCGAGCGTAAAGTGGATGTGGCTATTCGGGCGGGGACGCTGACCGATTCAAGCTTGCGTGCCCGCCCTCTGTTTGCCAGCTACCGTAAAATTATCGCGTCGCCACAGTATATTGCTGAACATGGTAAACCGGAGACGGTTGAAGAATTGAAGCAGCATCTGTGCCTGGGCTTTACGGAGCCGGTGTCGCTGAACACCTGGCCTGTTGCCTGTCATGATGGTCAACTTTATGAAATTACCTGCGGATTATCGTCAAACAGCGGAGAGACGCTGAAACAGCTGTGCCTGGAAGGGAACGGGATCGCCTGTTTATCAGACTATATGATTGATAAGGAGATAGCGCGAGGTGAACTGGTGGAGCTGATGGCCGACAGACGTCTGCCGGTCGAAATGCCTTTTAGCGCAGTGTATTACAGTGACAGAGCGGTAAGCACGCGCATTCGTGCCTTTATTGACTTCCTGAGTGAACATATAAAAACAGCTCCCGGAGGAGCTGTGTGAGGGTTCAGGTTACAGAGGGCGGGTCAATCTTAATCCCAGTTTGGGGCTAAACCTTCCGGGCTGACCAGGCGATCGTTGCACTCCAGTGCTGCGATCGCTTTTTTATCGTCAGCATCCAGCTGAAGATCCGTTGCTAAAAGGTTGCTGGCCAGGTTTTCACGCTTAGTTGAAGATGGGATCACGGCATAACCTTCACCCATTGCCCATGCCAGAATCACCTGCGCAGCAGTGGCGTTATGTTTCTCTGCGATACGCGTAATCACTTCATCTTTCAGCGCTTTACCGTAGGCCAGCGTCATGTATGAGGTGATATGGATCCCGTGCTGTTTTGCCCAGTCCACGACTGTGCGGTTTTGCAGGTATGGAGACAGCTCAATCTGGTTGGTCGCAATATTTTCTGCGCCAACAGCGGCAATGGCTTTTTCCATCAGCGGAATGGTGAAGTTGGAGATCCCAATTTCGCGGGTTAAGCCCTGCTTTTTCGCTTCCAGCAGCGCCTGCATGAATTCTTCTACTGAGACTGTATCATTCGGTGATGGCCAGTGGATAAGGGTCAGATCTACGTAGTCAGTACGCAGTTTTTTCAGGCTCTCTTTCAGGCTAGGGATCAGCTTATCTTTGCTGAGATTCTCAATCCAGATTTTCGTGGTGATAAACAGTTCGTTACGCGGTACACCACTCTCTTCGAGAGCTTGTCCAACGGCAGCTTCGTTTTCATAGATCTGTGCCGTATCAACTGCACGATAACCCAGTTCGAGTGCGGTTTTAACCGATGCGATAACAACGTCGTCTTTCAGGCGGAAAGTGCCCAGACCAAATGCAGGGAGAGTCATACTATTCCTCAATCATTATGTTCGTAAACTGAGGAAGATTATCGCTGGCGTTGTTATAGAGAAAAAGAGCGCAAAACGCAGAGGATTTTTGCTAATTTCGCAATAATTAAACGTTAGATAAGAAAAAAGCCCTGAGCGTGAGCTCAGGGCTTTTAATAAGTGGCGGAACGGACGGGACTCGAACCCGCGACCCCCTGCGTGACAGGCAGGTATTCTAACCGACTGAA
>NZ_QFXN01000309.1:0-33796 GCF_003144775.1 Enterobacter sp. CGMCC 5087
CCCGCCGGCGCCCACGTTTTGACGATATCCCACACCGTCTGCAGATGTTGCCCCGTTGTTTTGCCGGTGAAGTAGCGCATCAGCTGGTACTTCATTGCCTCCCATCCCTGGATGGCGGACGCAAATATCCTGAATCCCTGACCGCTGACGGGGCGCAGATTTCCCGGGTTGTTGTTAAGGTCAGGAAGGGCTCGCCGGTGTGCTGACTGGGCGTGCTGCTCCGGCTCTGACTGGTCATCAAGCGGAGGTAAACCGAGCCGGGCGCGTATCCATCGACCAACATCTCGAGGATCAAAGCCGGTGGCGTTTTTGATGCTGTCCGCCGCGCTGTTGGCGCTGTTGCTGACTTCCGGCATGGCGTCCGGCTGGTCGCCACCCTGAGACATCAGCTTTTTGCTGATGCTCAGCGCATCCTTCCAGCGCCCCTCATTGATGGCGTTGAGCAGGTCGGCAATCATTCCCAGCATCTTGCCGAACTCGCCCATCTGGGTCATGGCGTTGTCCATGTCCCATTTGAGTGACCATGATTTCGGGTCGATACCAAGGAGCATTAACACCTGGTTTTTCAGGTCGATAACAGTATCCCTGAGCTCTTTAATGTTCTTCTTCGCCTTATTGATATCGGGTTCCCACTTCCCCCAGTCAATCAGCGAGTTACCTCCTTCCTTCCACGTCTGGTAATCATCCCACAGCAGGAAGATGGCGGCGGCCAGCGCGGTGATGATGCCGATGGGAGAGCGCCAGAACTCCATGTTCAGCACCTTCAGCGCCACAGTCAGCGCGCCCAGCAGTTCGATAAACTCCTTCGTGGATTTATCCAGCGAGCCCCACCATTTCGAAAGCTGGTCGGCGCCATCGATGAGGCGATAAACCAGGTGCCCGACCATGTCGGCCAGCCACATAATGCCCTTCACGCCCCGTGTAATAACGGTCTCAATCTTCGGGAAGTTGTCCAGAAACTGCTTACGAAGCCGATCCAGAGACCCGGTCAGGCCGTCCGCCATATCGGCGCCGATTTTGTCCCGCGCCATGCCGGCCATCGTCCCGAAGGCTTTCAGGGATGTAATAAATTTGTTGGAGCTGACGGCCGCTTTGTCCGCATCAAAGCCGATCGCCTTCGCCATCTCGCTGTATTGCGCTCCGTACTGCCCCAGCCCGCGCCGCATCGCCATCAAGGTATTATCGTCAATCCCCAGCATCTGCGCGTACTGACGGGCCCGGTAGAACGGCATACTGTTGAGCTTCTGTCCCGCTTCGGTAAAGATGGTCGCCATATCCCGCATATTGCCTTTGGCGTCACGGGTCTGGATACCCAGGCGGTTCATGAACCCTTCGGCGCCGGGATTGTTGCGCATAAACGCCGCCATGCCCTCCAGAGAGGCTTTTGCCGCGTCAGCGCTGCCGCCTGCCTGCGAAACGGCATAGCTGAGCCTCTGGAGGCCCGCCACCGTTGCACCGGTACGCTGTGAGACCTGGTAGAGCTGGTCGAGGCCCACCGCAATTTTGGCGGTATACGCCACCACGGAAAGCGCCACAGCTTCGATCGCAGCGCCGGCTTTCAGGGCATTCATGGTCACGCCGACCAGCGTGGCATCAAATTTCTTCTCGCCGGCGCTGTCCACCTCGAAGCCCAGCGAGACGAGAAACGACTTGATCACATCAGCGTTCATTGGCCGCTCTCCACTTGTCTATGCGGTACTGGTTATCCGCCTCCATGACCAGATAGTCATTCAGCAGCATGATACGGGCGAGATCTACCCGTCCGCTGTCGAGGTCTTTCTGGTCAATACGGAATTCGCGGGCTACCCGGAGGATTATTTCCTCCCCTCCGGGCAGAGTGTTGAAGGTTATGCCGCTGGCAGGTCTGCTGTCGGGATTGTAGGGAGTGCGGGCAAAAAATTTCCCAGCGAATCGGCGACCACCCGCGCCACAAGCCCCAGCATGATGAACAGGTCGATATCGTCAAACATGAGCTGTCCGCTGGTAAATATCGGTGTCCAGCCCTTCATATGCTGTCGGGATACCACGGCCAGACAGGGATGAATGATCGCGTTGGTATCCTCTTCACTGAGGCCAGACAGCACATCAGCAATACGCGGAAGCATCTTCTCCAGAGCCGGGGAAATAGCATCCAGATTGATACGCGGTTGCGCTCCTCCCTCCTGTTCCGGATTGTCGGTGCCGGCGAGGAACATTTCCGCTGGCAGGAGTGCACGTATGCTACCCAGGTCTGACAGCACGCTCGCCAGCACCGGCAAGAGCTTACGTGATACCTTCAGCTGGTCGAAGACGCTCAGTTTTTCCGCGCGGTAGCTGTGGCCCTTGATTTGAAATTCCATCCGTTAAAACTCCCCGAGTACCTGGTCGATTTTGCCGCAGTCAAAGACCCACGCCTGTGTGTTGCCGTCTTTGGCGTTGGTGTTATCCGGCTGTTTCTGGAATGCCACGCTGCGCGCGGTGGTGATATCGCCTGAGGCTTTGTTACGGACAACAATCACGTTATTGCCCCAGGTGGCAGAGGACTGGCTCTGCAGGTTGTACATCACCGACAGTTTTTTATTGACCGGTGATGTCTTCTGCAGGTTGACCGTGATCGTGCCGCTCTTGTCGGCGTGCAGGCTGTGCATCACCTCGCCGCCAGCACCGATGGACATGGTGTTTTTGGCGCCGCCCATGGCGATGACGATCCCCTCTTCGGAGTTGGCTGACCCCATACCCAGATCAATGGCGCCCCCCACCCCGGTGATGGACGCGCTGACGTCCACAAAGCTATAAGCTGTTCCCATATTATTTTTCCTTACCGAACCACGTTAACGAGCACATCAGCAAAATGAATGGCGCCGGCCAGCTTACAGGCCACCTGAATCGGTACCGCTTTACGGGCCTCACGGTCAGACTGTGCCTGAGTATCAATTGAGTCCATCCAGACGTAATAACCTTTCGTCAGCATGTCGCCCGGGGACAAATGACCAAGGGGTTTGCCGTTCCACACCCCAGGAGCAATCAGCCCGTTGTCCACGGCCTGATCCATAGAGGCCTCAACGTTCGCCAGCAGTCGGGTATTGCCCGCGTCAGTCTGCGGCACCTTGGTTGTACTGGTGTAGAGCAGGTTGTACAGGTTGATCTGCAGGAAGTTCTGCAGCCAGTCGAGACCGTGGCGCTCATCGATAAAATCGCCGTTGGCCATCACGCCTTCCTGAATGATGGCGGTGCCGTTGTTGTAGTTCACGAACACGTTGCAGTTTTTGGCCTTCAGGGCTTTAGCCTGCGTTGAGGTCAGGAACTCCGCCGTGATGCCCGGCTCCTGCTTGAACTTCAGGGTGATGGTGGTGTTATTGCCGTTAAAGTTGACGCTGAATGCACGTCCCATCAGTGACGCAGCCGCGTACGCATCAGTGCCGGAATACTGCGTCAGGCTTCGCCCCAGTTTTGCAGAGGAGAGCGTGGCCGCAATATCTTTCGTGCTCTGCGGGTCGATCGCCTCACCATCCTGCACGGTATAGCCAAAGATGCGCGACGGGCTCTGCGCCTCGATGAGTTTTGCAACGGCCACCGCGTCGGCCAGCTCAACGTCTGTATCTGCCAGCGTCAGCCCGTACCACTTAGCGGAAAACTCCGCCATCAGCGCCACGCAGTCGGTCAGCGATTCCGCCGGCAGGCCTGCGGCCGTTTTCGCTCCATCATCCTGAGTAAGGAGCATCAGCGCCGACAGGTCGGTGCCGGACGTATTTGCCTGCGCGAAACTGACTGCAGATGTTGCGCCGGTGGTTTTTGACGTCACCACAAAGCGGCCAGCAGATGCGTCCCACACCACTGTTGCGGTCGGCAGCTTGTCCGCCACCCTGGCTGCCACACCGTTAAGGTTGCTTTCTGCGGCGAACGTCACACCGGTTATGGTCTTCAGCGTGCCGTCGACGGTGATTTTCATGGCGCCATCGGTCACGACGGTAAACAGAGCCATGTCCTGCTGGGCCTGCGTCAGAATGCCGCCCTGCAGCTCGCCGGCGGCAGCGTCTTTCACCCATCGCCCGACATACAGGTCTTTGGGTTGTGGTGACTGCGAGTAGTAGCGCTGTGCGGCCTGGGTCTCCGGCGCCTCAGTGCCAAAGTCAGCCTCAACCGCGTCAAAAGAGGTATACGTCCGCATACGCTCCAGCGGGGAAATCACGTCGCTGCTGCCGAGCACCAGAAGCGAACCGAAGTTACGCATCTGCGCAGCACGCGGCGCCATGAGGATGTCGACTTCAACGACATCAGATACAGGTAAACCCTGCGGCATAGGTTAATCTCCTGAAAGGATGACCGGAATGTCGGTCGATGATTTGGTTACCAGCGATTTGATGTTGTATGTGCGTACAAGCTTGCGTGACAGCGTCACTGTCAGGTCGTAACGCCTTACCCACTGGTTGTTGATAATCTCCGGGACGTTAAACAGCGTGCCGGCATCGTTCAGGCTCAGCCCGGAGCGCCGCTTCAGCTCGGTAGCGTTCTGCTCAACAAAGAGGCCAGCGCGAAAAAGAGAGGCAAGCGCGGCACCTTCCGGACCGTAAAAACAGCAAATCACAGTCACCTTTTCCCACGTCCATTGCTCCGACCGGTCATCAGAAATCTGAACGTCTGCCGGGTTAAGGTTTGGCTGTTGCTGGGTGATACCGAAAGCGCACCAGGTGGTGCCTGCAGGTGGAATTTTGTGTTGCGGGTCAGTCCAGCGCGGATAGACCCGTTTCACATCGATGCCGGTGACGCCGCAGATCCATTCGCTGATATGAATCTCCAGCGGCTTGTCATTGGCTGGTCCGGCACCTTCCGGAGTGAGATACCCCGGAGCTGTGCTGTCGTTACTCAATGAATGTCCCCCCGTCCATGTTCATCAGCTCACAGTGAGCCTGAACGAAGCCGGCGCCGTAACGGGTGTACTGGTCGACAAATGTCACCCGGTAATCCCGACCGCAGTACGTCACAATATCGGCGTCCAGTTCGGGATCTGTTCCCGCTGCGACCTGCCCCTGCGTCAGCCTGAATCGCGTTACGATGAGAATGGCGCCCGTCGTGTTCTGACCTGCAGCCATACGTTTCGCTTCGAGTGAGCGGTCGACGGTTACCGTTCCGGAAAACGGGATATCAACCGGGGTGTTGACCGGATAATTGTGCGCATCGATTGTCTGCACCTGCCGGTGACAGACCAGCGACGTATCGCAAAAATCCGGGTCGTCCAGAATGTCGTCAACGTCGAGGTCCGGCATTATTTTTTCCTCACCACATAGTTAATGGACCCAAGCAGTTTGCCGGTGGCGTAGAGAGGCTTGTCGCCAGGAATAGGCGGCTTTGACGTTCTGCGCCGCTCGAGCGTGGCTTCTGAAAGCGGGTGAAGGCGATCGCCGGCGCCGATCACCGCTTTGGATGCATCACGGGCAATCTGGCCGGCACTCTCCAGCTCCCGCATCGCCGCTTCCTGCTTACCGTCCAGCGCAGCCACGGCTGCAGCTTTAAGGTGAGCCGTGGTTCGGGGTTTTGAATCCTCGATCCCCATCTCCAGAAACGGCCGGGGCGGCAGCGTGACGGTCTCACCGTCGATTTCCACTGTCGCCCCGGTTGATTGCAGATAGCCCAGTTCCGCGTTGCTCATCGGTGAACCATCATCCCGCGCGGCTTTGTTCTCAGGGATGCCAACCAGCACGTCCATACCTGACAGCTGGCGAAGGGATGCCAGTACGTCGGCGGCCTTGTCCGCCGTCACCTTCACGCCGCTTTTCATCAGAGTTGCCTCCCGCCCATGCCAAACATGGACCACCAGTAATAGAACTCGCGTCCGTAGTTGGTGTTGTTCCAGAATCCCGCATCCGGATCGATAATTCCGGAGACGTCGTAGCTGGCGCTGACCTTATCGATGCTCTTTGAGCTCAGAACGCCAGCGCTACGACTGCTGTTAACCACCCCATTTTTACCGGCGCTGTTTATTCGCCCGCTCATCTCCGTGTAATGGGCGGTGAACAGCTCCACCAGGTCAACAAAGTCAGAGCCGAACACATTCTGGTCGAGCTGTCGGTCTGCTCTGTTGAGGTAGCGGGTTATTGTGGCGTCGGGGTAAATGGCGGTGTCGTCAAACTCGGGGTAGTCAGCGCGAAACTGCTCAACTGTCGGAAGCTTGCTGTTTCTTGTCATCTTTCTTTTCCCCTTCCGGTTTGTCGGTCCGGGATTTGCTCCCGTCGTCAGTTTCGGTTGCGGGTTTTTCCAGCTCAGCGATACGGGCCATGAGCGCCTCGTTGTCAGCTGCCAGACTTTCCAGTTCGGTGACGCGAGCTTTGAGCTGGTCGATATTGACCACCTGCTCCGCAATCTCCACCTCTTTCTCGTCCAGCAGTGCGTCTTTGGCCTTCAGTTGCTCCTGCAGCTGCTTAATCTGCTTTTTTGCTGCTGTAGTACCTTTCTGATCAGCGACATCCTGCTTACTGGTATCCACCCGCTCCGCATAGGAAGCAAAGGCCCAGTGATTTTTCACATTTGCCGGAAAGTCGTCATGCATGCCGGCAACGAGATCGAATGAGCTGCCGTCAGCCAGGCGCAGCGTGGCCGCTGTTTTCACAATAAAAGTCATATTGGATTCTCCGGATGGCGGGAGCCGCCATCCTGCAGGGGTCAGGAGACCGGGATATCGAGATAGGAGATGGTGTTGGAGTAAGGCGTTTCCACCTGGCCCAGCTTGCCGTAATACACGGTAGACTGCTGCAGGCCGCGATATTCAATCGGCGTATTCAGCAGGGGAACGACCGGGAAGCGGACATACTGCTCATCCTGCGTATAGGCAATCAGACGATGAGCACCGGCAGCGCCGCGCTTCGAAGCCCATTTCATGGAGACAATATTCAGCGGCTCGCCGTTCTCCTGGTAGGCGATACAGTTAATCTTGATGTATTCCAGAAGGGAGATATTCCCTGCAGAGGAGACCTTCTTGCTGGCGCACAGGCCAAAGAGTTCGGGGGCCATTCCCACTTTTGACGGACAGATGGCATAGCCCGAGCGCACCCACGCATCAGACAGTACCAGGTTAATATCCTGAACAATCACATCAGGGTCGGTGGTGGCGGTCCATGCTGCCGGCGCAGCGACAGGTTTAACGGAAGGCAGGTTCAGCAGTCCGGGAACGTCAATCTCTGTATCACCGATGTACGCCTGTTCGTCGGCGTCCATGTTCCATTTGAGTTTCAGACCTTCATATTTCTGCTCATCGATGGGGCGTCCCGCTTTCTGTGCTGCCATCAACTCAAAGATGGTGTAGCTGAGCTGATGGGCCCAGATGCTCAGTTCGTTACGCGTTGGGGTGTTAACGACGTTAATATCCGCAATCGCCGTTCCCTTTTTTCCCATCCAGTTTTTACCGGCCGGGTTCGCGCCTCCCACGCTGGAGAAATCGGTGTTGATGAATGACGACACTTCGTCTTCGATGGAAATATCACTGCGGAACGGAAGGTCTCGCGTGTATTTGTACGACACCAGAGGTGTGTTGAGCCTCTGGTCCATGCGCTCCAGTTCACCGATAAGGAAAATACCGGTACTCTGAATGGCCGCAGAATCAATGGTCTGGATTAGTTTTGACATAATTTTCCCTAGATGTTGTACGCGATTTCAACCGTGCCATTTGCCTGACCAGGACCCATAACCTCCGCAATCACCAGTTGTGGCGTGTTTGTGGCGGTGGCATCAGGCGTTAAGAGAAACGATCCTATCGGGCTGGCATCTGTTCCATCCGCTACGCGGACGTAAACCGGATCGCCTTTTTTCGCGGCTGTCGCATCGCCGGCCGTAGCCTGCACGCAGATGTATCCGCGCTTCAGGTTATCTGCGGTCTGGTTAGCTTTGACGCCGATGTAGGCAAGGTCTGCAAAAGAGGTGATGGGGTAGGGACGAACAAGGATCCCTTTCACCAGGCTGATATCGTCACCGTCTTCGAGCGGGACGAGTTTATTGTTGTCGTACTTCCCGGCCATCCCGTAGGCCAAAAACTGGTTTGTATAGTCGAGGGTGACCGGTTCGATGGTTAAATCCTGCGAGCGGGTGACGCCGCCGGCGATACCCATCGGCATGTTATATAAATAGGCAGAACCTGGCATGATACTGCTCCTTATTTGCGGTTGTTCCAGAACTCGGCGTTCTGCTTGTTGAGGTCGGCAATCGTCGTGGGACGTTCGTTCCGGCCGTCGGTGGTTTTACGCGGGAGAATGTTGTTTTTTACGCGTCCGATTTCTACTGCAGCAGTGAACGCCGCATCCACGGTGGCTTTTGGTGCCGTAGTGAAATCCTGCACCTTAAAGACCTTCAGACTGTCGCTGGTTTTGATGGCATGATTCAGGATCTGGCGCTTCAGCCCCTTATTGCCGTTGGGCTTAAAGCCAGGACAGATGATTTCACCGTCGGCGATAATGCCCTGCCGGTAGATGGAATCAGTGGTGACTCGTTCATCTTCCTCCTCGTCTTCTGCATCGGTGGTGGGATTGCCACCCTGCTGGTCTTCCGGTTTCTGCCCCTTGATGGCGGCAATCTCCGCCATGATGTTTTTCATAAATTCTGTCGCCCACGCCGGGATTTCACCTTCATCAGTGGTTTTCTCGGGATTCGGGGGGATCACCTCAGCTGCAGGTGGAGACTGCGCCGGGATATTAATGTTGATGGTCGGTAAGCCGCTGGCATCGTCCAGCGAGAGGTTTTCCGCCTCATTCGCCAGTTCGTCGAGACCTGCGGAATCCTTTGTGCGGATGGCTTTCACTACCCGCTGAAGAAATGTCTGTTTCATCTTCTTTCCTTTGGTTGCGGGGATGGAATCCCCAAAAGCACAAACACGGCCACCTCTCGCCTCGCCGGTTCTTAGCCCGACGGCGAGATGATTGCCGGTGATGTCGTACTGTTCGCCGTTGCCCGGGGAGGTCTGCCGGTATTTCGCGGTGTAGCCACCGCTGACTTCTTTCCGGCCCATGTTGATCGCGTTGAGGGCTTCCTGGCGTTTCACCATGACGTCGGCAATCATGAAATCCGAAAGCTCACCCTCCCCGCGCCTGACGTTCTGAACGTGGCCGTGCCCCAGTTCGGCATAGTTCGACGGATTGACGAAAAGGATCTCTCCGTTTTCGTCTTCCGGGTGACCCAGGGTGACTGCCACTCCTTCGAAACTCGCCATCGTCGCCGGCGAAAAGACCTCCTCCTCTGTTCGTAAAATTTTGACGAATCCCTGAGCGTCTGTTTCCAGCCCAACATCCACATCATCTTTGTGATAGACCTGTTCGCCGGTCCGGGCGATCGGGACATCTTTAAACAGCACTGACCCGTCAGCCTGGAGAAAACGTGTCTCTCCGAGCTGGGTGGTAAAAAAATATTGCATGGACAGGGTCTCTTTGTCTGAAGTAGCTAATTAGGTTGGTCAATTTAATGGTGGCTAATTTAAATGCTGAATTGCATTTATTGGCCACCCGTGGCAATAATGGCTTTTTTGGCTATACCTGAAAGGGCTAATGAAAATATGAAAGTCGCACGCATCTATGAGCGAGTCAGTACAGATGAACAGGATTTGACCAGACAGGCATCACTTGAGAAATCAGCGATTGAAAACGGTTATTACATTGCCGGTATCTATCGGGAGAAAGCATCCGGGGCAAATGCGGACAGACCCGAGCTGCAGAGGATGATTGCGGACCTGCAACCGGGCGATGTCATCATCGCGGAGAGAATCGACCGCATCAGTCGTCTTCCCCTTCCTGAAGCCGAAAAGCTAATCGCTTCCATCCGGGCTAAAGGGGCCAAACTCGCCATACCAGGCATTGTGGATTTCAGTGAACTTGTGGCAACCAGCGACGGCTATTCACGTATCGTCCTGGAGTCCATGCAGGAGCTGCTGCTTAAGCTTGCCCTGCAGATGGCCCGCGATGATTACGAGACGCGTCGTGAACGTCAGTATCAGGGTATCCTGCTGGCGAAAAGTGCCGGCAAGTACAAAGGCCGCAAGGAAGATAAAAACATGCATCAGCGCATCATCGCGCTGCGCCAGTCAGGATCCACAATACATCAGACCGCCGCTATCGCTGGCTGTAGCATCAGCCAGGTGAAACGAATCTGGGCCATACATCAGGAGCAGATCAGAAACGAGGGCCCGGAATCTGAACATCCGGCCAGCATTTGCAGTTAGGCAAACATCCGGCATGGCCCGTCAGCGAGTCCAGCGTCGGCGGGTTGTCCCAGCGCACGAACTTATCTTTCATCCAGCGGTGAGAGTCACGGGTGCCGTAGCCCTCGATGCGCCAGAAGTATCCCTCTGAGCCGACGGCCAGCGCACGGGCCTGCGTGAGCGCACCGGTTGCCCTGCCTATCTCAGTACGGGCAATCATTTTTGCCCTGCCGGCAGCAACGTCGCCGGACTCCATAATCATGCTGTAGAGCTGCTCCGGCCGTTCGCCATTTATTACCGCCTCGATGGCGCGGCTCTGGATCTCCCGGACCCGGTCAGCGGCCTCCAGTGGTAAGGATTTCATCAGCTGAATCTGCCGGTACACAATATCCTGCGACACCTGCCCTATGGGGGTATTGCCCATCACATCACGCAGACCGTCAGAGATGTCATTAGAAACGGAGCGCCACATCTTCCACTCTTCTTCCTCCACCTGCAGGAACATCTTTTGCCCGACGTTTTCGGCCCAGCTGGTAATCACCTCCGAGTAATCAACCAGGGTGGAGGCAATGCTGTCAGCGCTGGCCTGTGAGCCATCGTAGGTTCCATCGACGATTCCCCCGATCTGATTTGCTATCAGCAAAAGGCTTTTGCGGTAACTGATTTCCGATCGGCGGCGGAGGGCTGGTTTCAGATTCATTCTCCTGCCACTGCTTTTTCTCATTATCAATATCCTCGTCGGTAATGGATCCACCGATGCCCGTCAGCTCCGACAGGTTCCGGATATCGGTCATGGCGGAATGCACGGGCAAAATACCCCGATCTGTCAATGTTGCGACCGCTGTCGCCACGTTATTCGCCAGCGTCGACCGGTCAGTATCGGATATCTCCCACAGCTTATTGAACGTGAAGGTAAAGTCCTCCGGAAGCGGGGTACCAAACAGCGAGCGGTGCGAGATATCCAGCAGCCAGCGAACCCGACGGCGCATCCGTCGCTCCTGCAGGGTATTGATCCGGCTGTAGTAGTTTTCGAGGTCCGTATCACCGGTGCTGAATCCGCCAGGAGACTGACCGAACAGGCGCACAAGGGGAATACCGGTAGCCCCTGAAACCTGTTCAGCAAAGCGGCAGAGCACGTCTGAAATACCCGCAAAGGTGTAAGTATGGGTCTCGAATTTATCCTTGATGTCCATAACGGTCATCCCCTCGATGGTCTGGAGCCGGCGGATCTCATCGAGGTGTTTATTCACGGCCATCTCAAGTTCGCCACCTTTGGCAAGGGCGTTACGATAACCCTCAATGCCGTAGGTTCTGAGGTGGGCTTTGTGGATTAGCTGCGTCACACCAGCGGTGGCGGTGTCAAACGCTTCGATGCGCTCAAAAATACGCTCCACGACAGACATTCCCCAGCCGTTTTCAATCTGTGCCTGGCGAGTAGGGAGTGTGTCACCCTCCATGCGTATCACTCGCGAGTAGTGGATTTTCCAGGGCGGAATTCCCTGTGCGCTGGACCCCACCTTGTAATACTTTGGCTTGCCGAAGTCCGGGCCGTAGTCCGTCACCAGATCGTTATAGCTCGGGGTGAGAGACCAGCGGTCAATGGACAACAGCCCCTTAAACTGGTCTAAGCCGATGGTATCTATATTTAGCTGGGTGCTCATGTCCTGCCCGTCAATCATCACGACGACGATGGCGCCGCCGTACAGGCGGGACCACTTCAGGCCATTGTTCAGCTCGTCCCAGATAGCGGCTTCATCCCACAGGTTATCAAGTTGACCCCGCTCCCCTGGCTTCATCCGGGATACGATGCTGATGCCCTTTCGGGTCATGTCGTCCGCGATGGCATCCACTGCAGCGCCAACCAGAAAAGAGGATCGGTACGCCATTTCCAGCAGGTTGCGGTTGCGGGTGGTGTAGTTGGCGATGTAGGTTCCGCCGGACTGGAGGTTATCTGTATTAGTCCCCAGTCTTGCTTGTGGGTTACTGTAGCCGTCGACAGTGCGAACGGCCTGTTTAGAACCGCGACGGCGATTTTTTCGGGACATAAGTTCTCCACATCGCCGGAGCTAGTCGCCGGCAATTAAATATTCAGGTTCTCGATACAGGGGGAACAGAGGGTTAAATTCTTTTGCTCAGCGCTTTCCAGATGCCTTCACCTTCGAGGTCCATTGGGGCAAAGCAGATCATGACGGAGTCGGCGAGGTTCGGGGACTTTGTCCCCTCAGGTTGCTTGTTGACGAGGATTTTACCCGCGCTGTTTTTTGACCACGTGGGTTGCGACAGCTCCATCAGAAGACGGTCTTTATTCGCCATCTCGCTGCTGATGGAGATGATTTCATCAGGGTCATAGGGCAGCCCCTTGAGTGCCCGGAAAGTGTTACGAAACAGCGTCCGAAGATGCCACCACCCCTGCGCTTTAGCATTGTAGAAAAAATCTTTGTTCAGGCGACCAGGCCTGCCACTGTCGCCTGAAATTGCTTCATCTTCCGGAGAGGACACTGCGCCGCTGCCGCGAAACGGGACGGCGGAGATAGTTCCCACCCTTTCGGCTTTACGCTGCTCGTTGATGATTCTGGCATCACCACGGGCGCCGGCGCCCAGACCATCCTCATCGAACCGGAATTCATCCAGGCCAAAATCATCGCAGTAGCCAAAAGCCTTCTCGACGGAAGCATAAATATCACTCCCCTTACCCGACCATTCCTTAACATCCTGCACCAGAAAGCCGTAGCGTGCGGTAAAGCTGTTTTTATCGATGCCCTCGTCGGCAATGTCCATCGCCCCAAGGCGTTCGCCGGTGGGTTCGATCCCCAGTTTGATATGCGCGTCGACAGCTGCCTGCACCCACTCGGAGGGAATGAGGATACCTTCCTGTGATGCCTGGTAGTTGAGGTCAAGCTCCTGCGCGATGATGACCGGGTCATCAATTCTCTCGCACTCCTTCTTGTACCACTCATCATCCTTACGTGGATCGCTTCGCCAGTGGAAGGTAAACACCGGGATTTTTCCGCCGTGGCGCTTTTTGGCAAACGGGTTATTCATGCCGTTGACCGAAGAGAGGTCTATGCGGCAGCGGGTGGTCTGTGACAGCGATGCGTCAATGAGCAACGGCCGCATGAGGAAGGCGGACTCATCTATCAGGTGAAGAGAGGTTCGATCGCCGCGTCCGATATTGTCGCCAGCCTCGCCAGTCATGACTGACCCGGTTTCAGGGAATTCAACCCGCATGTACGGCGCATTTTTTTTACTGTCCCAAGTGCCGCGAAATTCCACTGGCAGCATCTCGATGAATTTTCTTGCCTTCCAGAACAGTGCTCTGGGGTCGCCGGTGCTGTCGACGTACATCTCTTTGCGGGAGCCGAAACCTATCACCATCTCTTTGTTGAACAGGCACAGTGCACTGGCAAAGCCGACGGACGTCCAGCTGAGCCCCATCTCGCGGCTTTTATCGGTTATCCCGTTCTCGCGGTTCGCCATCCTGTCCATAATCCAGTGGATCCATTCCTCCTGCTTCGGGAACAGCAGAAACGGAATAGTGGTCGGCAGACCTATGACCGGATTTCGTGGATCCGTTGTCATTCCCCAATCGATGATGAACTGTGCCGGGTTGTGACGATAAAACCGGCGCAGTTGCGGCAGCACATCGCGGTTTTCTCTGATGCGTTTTAACCGTTCCGCCCGCCACTCGTACACCATGTTGTAATCAGGATTTTTGAAGTCAAAGGGGAACGGCAGCGGCATAGATAATTTCCTGAAAAACGGCCCGATTTAACATAATGACCGTTACACGCCCTGGCAAAAGTGGACTCATTACGTTAAACGGGTCAAAGGGTTATTTGTCGCGGTTTACTGCGGGGAAAGGGTGAAAATGGACTGCATAAAGCGTGCATAAAACAGGGCGGTTTTTGCATAGCGAAAATTTAACATCAGATCGCCATTTTATGCAGTTTTGTGGATCCATTCCGCCAGCTGTCAGCCCATGAACTTGCGGTAGGCGTCGGCGGCATCTTCCGGGCTCATGTCGGCAATCTCGGCCATCACCTTCGGCGGCAGGTCAATGACCTTCCCGACTTCCAGCATCAGCGTGCGGGGTACCGGCAGGCCGGAGGCCTCCAGCAGCTGCGCCACGTTGACGGCGGTAAACTCTTCCGATCGAGGGATAGAGAGAATGCGCTGCGCCTCGCGGGCCCTCCAGCTGGATGGCACCGGCAGACCCTCGATCTCGCACTCGTCGACGGCATCGAGATAGCTGATTTTTTCCGACCGTAGCCGGCGGGCAATATCACCCAGCGCCTTGCTGTGCTGGATCCCCTCTTCTTTTTTGTTGAATGCTTCGGTACCACCAAAGCCGGCTTTCAGGGCCATTGAGTAATCCTGCGCAGTGGGAGGCAGGATCCGGGTTTCTTTCACGTTCCCTTTGCCATTCTTGATGACCTCGACGCGGCCGTTGGTAATCAGGTTTTCTATACCATCATCCACCTTCTGGCTGATGCGCAGGTTAGGGTTAAGAATGGCTTGCTGAAACTCCGGGTACAATTTGCGCCACTTGGCGATGGTTTGCCGGTGGAAACGAAGTAGCGCTCCGATCCCCTTATCGGAACGGTCACCAGTACGGCGGATATAACCCTCAACGATAGGGATGAAGCGTTCATGAAATTCGTCCAATCTCGCCATGCGAAAACCTCTTCATTTTCGAGATCGTTCAAAGAATCAGCGAAATCGACCTTTTTTATTTTTAAATCAGATGGATATATCGAATTAATCGACACAAAATTTTCGTGTCGATTAATTCCGGGTCCGCTCAGGCGCGGTGCGGGTTGAGAGTGTGTCGATTAATTTTTTGGGCCAAATGTTCAAAAATTGCGAGAAAACGCCGCAGAAGCTGGATCCGGTGCGATCTGGTACAAAATGGATCACTACCCCAAATCAAACTCCAGAAAACACCTGTGCTCACTCGCATTAAACAGGTGAAAATACGTCTTCATCGTCACCGCCGGCGACGAGTGATCCAGCCATTTACTTATCTGCTCCAGCGGAATGCCTCGCTCCGCCCACGTCGATACCGCAAAATGCCTCAGCGAGTGAAAATCCTTCCCCTCCGCCGTCATCCCCACACCACCAAAAGCCTCCTTCAGCACGCCCCGACGAAACGACGCCACGCTCGCATAGTGCCCGCCACCCTTTTTCTCAAACACATATCTGCCGGCGCGCGGTACCGCAGACAGCAAACGGTGAAGCTCTGCCGTGACCGGAAGCACTGACCGACGGCCATACTTCAGACCCGGCTGGATACCCGCCTCCGTCAGGTGGCTGTCGGTCACCAGCGTGTCGCCCCGGATGTTGTCAAAGCGCAGTGCGGCCACTTCAGAAATGCGCAGCCCGCAGGCCGCGCCCAGATACACGGCCAGACGTAAACGTGGATCCCCTTTAAAGGCCATCAGCGCCCTTACCTGCTCGCGTGTGGCGAACTTTTCCGGCGCCACGCCGCCGCTGTAATGCACCACAGAGCGTGCCACTCTGCAGGGGTTACGGGTACACATGCCGACTTCGATCGCCAGCGCATACGCGCGACGCAGGAAAAGACGGTGGTTATAGGTCGTTATCCCGGACAGGTCTGGCGCAGATACCTGCCTGATATCCGGTGAATCCCGGCGCCAGCGTTCCCGCAGCTTTTCGAAGTTGTAGCGCTGGCCGCGAAAGTAGGAAGGGGAAATACGGTTCAGCGCCACGTCGTCGCAGAGGCGGCCGAAGTAGAACTCCAGCAATACCTTCAGCGTTATCTCCCGCTTACGGCCGACGGCGGTCTCGCTGGCGTTTTCCCAGGCGAATCGCTCGCGCAGATAGAATTCGCGATATGCGTCGCAGGCATCTGCAAATTCTGACGTTCTGGAGCCGCCGGCACCCTGCCAGCGTACCCGGTAGCGTTTTTTACCCGGTCGTCCGGTGTCGATAAGTTGGGTCACGGCACCTTCTCCGTTCAGTTCGCGGGCGGAATGTTGCTGTTACCCTCCTGAATCCTGCACATCACCACTTCCCGGCCATTGACCACCACGCTGGTCACGCTCATCGGGGCCGTAGACGTGATCTGCACACCGACGTAACGCTGCGTCACGCAGCCGGTCAGCAGACACGAGAATGCCGCACATAACATCAGCATTCGCATATTACTGAACTCTGCAGGTGTGGCTTGGTCCCGTATTGGTGTCGATACAGGCCGATCCATTGGGATAGGTCAGCACTACGGTATTGCCTGGCTGAACCTCGGCATTGGTGAGGCTCTGACCCTGTGCGCCGGTGGCGCGGGTATAAGAAACGGCAGAGCAGGAAACAGCCAGCGCAGCAGCTGCAAACAGCAGCACGCCCCTGCAGATCCGCCATGCTACAACCCGGCCCCGGTGGTTCGGGGGTGATTTGTACATCGCTTGTCCTTCTGTGAGTGGTTTTAGCCTGCTGCCGCAGATGCAGCAGCAGGGTGAAAACACTGTTAATACTTCATGGGATCGCTCTCCTCTGGTTAAAACAGCAGCCTGCAACGCCAGTGTTGCCGGTTCACGCAGGTTATCCCTCTCAGGCCTGGCTAATCTTCGCCACCAGCGGATCGCGCCAGTGGGTACATCGCATTTGTGCGTACGGGTCTAAACGTCGCGGACTGCTGGTAATCATGACCAGATTGTTAAAGAGCGGTTAAATGGGGGTCTTTTTTTAACGGTAGGAGCGATTGTGGTTGGCAGTCAACTGTCTGTTTTTTATTGAAATTTCATGGGTGGGTTGCAAATTGATGCAGTGACAATATTTTTTGGCGGGGCTAAAAAAGTAGCAAATTGCTAGCATCGGACTCATAGAAAAATGCTAGCAATTTGCTACTTTTTTTATTTTTCTTGGTTTGAATAAAAAAGCGCGATGTTAACTATTTTTTTTCATTTTTGGTTTTCTTCTGCCTGTTTTCTGGTCATTTTTTTGTTTTGATTTTGTGATGATTATCACGATTTTGATTTAATTGTGCGGGGTGACCAGAGCGGAAATTAACGTTTTAAAGGAAAAATGTTAATCGATAGTTGAAACAGACCTTTCTGGAGTACGGGAATGAAAACTACTGCCGCCAAGGAATCAGGGGTTGCCCTTAATTTCAACGTAAGCAAAGAGTTCAGGAGGGAATTTAAGCTGTATGCGGTGTTGAATAATCTGAAGCAAAAAGAGGTGCTGGAGCTGGCATTCGCCGCACTGAAGTTACAGCCACGGAGTGATAGATAATATGCCAACCTTTGCTGAATTGATGGATCGTGACGATACAACCCCGGAACAGCTTCGCGAAGCTTTGAGGAGGCAGCGAGAGCGGCAGGAAAACACATGGCGAAAAAAACGACAGGAAAAATTATCCTACTCAGAAAAGCCCCCCGATGCTGATGCAACCAAATTAATATCTGGGCGCAAAAAGAAAAAAGAATCGAGCGGGGAGCAATTAAATATCCGGCTGAACAACGCTCAACAGGAAGTATTAGGGAAGCTGACCGATAAGCTGGGTATTTCAAAGAGTGGTGTCATGAAGGTGGCATTGATGGCACTAAACCAGCAGTACAAATAAGATTTACCGGATAATGCTTCCTTAAAGATCATATCTTTACGTTGTAGATACCAAAATATTTAGTGAAGCTGGAGCTGATCCCTAAAAAAGGTAAGGAAAAATTTTTCGCCAGTTGCGGAAAGGTAAATTGGTGGTTATAGTGCCGAAATTGGTTGTGCGCGGATCATTCCGCAAGGAAAGGGTTTAACAGCCCTTAAAATGCAAAAACCCCCCGACTCCATTATTCGACTTGGCAGACGGTTCTGGAATCAGGGGGTCAAAAGCAGGCGCAGCGCCTGGGAAGAGTATAACGCATGGAAATCACAAAACAACACCGATCTGCCATAAGCGCAGGATCGGGTGCCTGAGAAGACTCCTGAATCGTACTGCCATTACCGGCAGGTCAAAAACCCTAATCCAGAATTCACGCCCCGCGAAGGGAAGAAGACGCTGCCGTTTTGCCGCAAACTGATGGCGAAGGCGGAGGGTTTCACGTCACGCTTCGATTTCTCCGTACACGTGGCGTTTGCGCGCTCCCTCGGCAAGCGTAAGCGTATGCCGCCGGTGTTGCGTCGTCGTGCCATCGATGCACTGCTGCAGGGGCTGTGTTTCCATTACGATCCGCTGGCCAACCGGGTACAGCGCTCCATCACGAACCTGGCCATCGAGTGCGGGCTGGCCACTGAATCAAAGAGCGGTAACCTCGCCATTACCCGCGCCACCCGTGCGCTGAAGTTTTTAGCGGAGCTAGGGCTTATCACCTATGACACGGAATACGATCCGCTGATTGGCTGCAATATACCGACCGATATCACCTTCACTACGGCGCTGTTCCGTGCACTGGATATGTCCGAGGTGGCCGTGCTGGCCGCCCGACGCAGTCGCGTGGAGTGGGAGAACCAGCAGCGCAAAAAACAGGGTCTGGAATCGCTGGGGATGGATGAGCTGATCGCAAAGGCCTGGCGCTTCGTGCGTGAGCGTTTCCGGGTATACCAGTCGGAACGCAAGGCTCACGGCCTGAAACGTGCCAGGGCGAAGCGTGATGCGGACAGAACCCGTAATGACATTCGCACGCTGGTGAAGCAGCAGCTGACGCGAGAGATAGCAGAAGGGCGATTCTGCCGCGATCAAACTGCTGTTTTTAACGAGGTTGAGCGGCGCGTGAAGGAGCGCATGCTGATGTCGAGGGGCAACAACTACACCCGTCTGACGACGGTTCCCATATAGAGTTTCTGGATGATATATCCGGCTGACGCCGGAGGGCTGCTGCTGCCTGACATTTCCTCCTGTTTATTTATTAACCACCGCAACCCCTATTTCCCCCGTATTTCTGCGTAACCTGTCCGGAGATATCTCCCTGATGACCACGAAGGTGGTCGATTTTTCACCAGATATCCCTTATCCCCATTTAACTGCAAGGGAAGTTTCCACAGGGTTACATTCGATATGCTTAATAAGCGCCTGTCGGCAAGCCTTCATGGTGCGTGGATCCCTTTAAACCTCTGCTCTGTACTTCTTTTAAAACCCTATTTATTAATTCATTTAAATAAATAACCTGTTCACCGCCTGCCCTGTGGACAGGCTGAGAAAATGCCCGCCCTTGCAGCGGACTGTGTCCGCGCCGGTTCGGAAACAACATAAGCACCTCCCACCGCCATGCGGCGGGCCCCCGATCCAGAAGGTTTGCCACTACGTCCCCTAACCCACCACTGAAAAGCGCCGCCGCCCCCGGCCTTTGGCCGGGGAACACCATCGCTTTTAATGATGGATGTTGTAACTAGGGTTTTGCGTCGCTGTGAGTGGTATTGCTGAAAGTATTGAATAACACGCCCGTAAGCGGCCCTCACGGCCCGCTAACGCGGAGATACGCCCCGACTGCGGCTTCGCCTTGTCGTGACCACTCCGACGGCGCACAGACGCTTCTACAGCGTTTTTAGCGGGTATGGCTTAGCAGGGTGAAGGGCGGTATGGCAGAACCTATCAATCCGTTACCGGCTTCGCCGGGCTTCGGCACCCCTCACCTGCAGCGTCATGTTCAACATCAGCTGGCGCCTTTTTCACAGCCTGTAAAGACGATTTTATCTTTACATTATCTTTACATTATCTTTACTATGTAAATTCACTATTGTCTTTATTGCGTCTTTACATTTATGCGGTTATCATCCATAAAGATGATGTAAAGATAAGAGTGTCTTTAACTATGCTTTACAATGTAAAATAATGGGTGAGGTTATGGGAAAGATTTTAGTTGTCGCTTCAGACAAAGGTGGAGTAGGGAAAAGCACCTACACTGCGAATACGGCCTCAATGGCCGTGAACAAAGGCTTATCCGCAATTATCCTCAAAGCAGATAAGAACAACGACCTTATCAGCTGGAACGGAAAACGTCAGGCTAATGGCCTCCTCCCTGTTCCAGTTCATGAAGCATATGGTGACATCAGTGGCGAAATTACTCGCCTGAGTAAGTTATGCGATCTGCTGATTGTCGACTGCCCAGGACATGACAGCCCGGAGTTTCGTAGTGCGCTGACAGTTTCGGATATTCTGGTCACGCTGGTGAAACCATCCTCTGATTTTGAAAGCGAAACGTTAATGACCGTTACTGAGAAAGTCCGTATCGCTCAGAAGTCGAATCCAAAGCTCACCCCGTGGGTGTTGTTAACTCGTATTAACTCCTCGAGACCGCGCCACAGGAACGCGGCGATCGAGCTCGATAAAATCTTGCGGTCAAACGAGATATGGATTCAGCCACTCAAGAGCCGCCTATCGGAAATCGATGTTTTCGAGGTTGCCTGTAATGAGGGGGCTGGGGTTCACGATGTCAGCCGTGCATCCAGTCTCTCAGCTGCAAAAGCTCAGATTGAGCTGGTAGCCCAGGAAATCGGGATTATTTGACCGACATGACCAGTAAGCCGATGCTCGCGTTATCTGTTTGTTTTGTGCTTTACCATGTAAAGACTTTGTAATGATGATATAATCTTTACATCGTATATACATGAAGGGTTGGCGACATGGCTTTAAAACTTAACGTTCCGACTATTCCAGACGGTGATAAGCCGGCTACAAACACAGAAACAGCTCGCTTTATCGCCGGGGCGATAAAGAAACAGGGTCCCAAGACTAAGCTGGTTAACTTCAGGATTACAGAGCGATATGACAGTATTTTAGATACGGAGGCTGCAAGAACGGGAATGAGCAGAACTTCTGTTTTAAAGGCTGCTCTGGCGGCTTATGAGAACCTGGACGAAAACCAGAAAAATTACTGGTTACTTGAATCAGCCAAAAACGCGTAATACACGCGCTTTATATTGTAAAGATGGAGTTGTAAAGCAAGTGTAAAGAGTTGATATTTGCAAGTGAGTTGTAACAGACGCCCCGAGCCAGCGCGCCAACGCTGACCCAGGGCTAACCCTAAACCTGACATAACCAGGAGTAGAGCTATGCGCAATACTACGCATATTGCACGCCTGTTGAAAGCGTGCGGCATTACAACAGAGCAGTTACTGAGCTTTGTTTTTAAATCAAAATACCTCACAGAGCGTCAACGCGAGCAGCTGCTGGCCGCCGGAGGTATGCAATGAATACTATCCCCGCCTCCCTGCAGACCACGCTGGAACAGCATTTCCGCGCCAGAACATTCACGCTGTTTTCGGTCATGACTTTTGCGCCTGCAGCTGAAATAGACGAATGGAAGACGGCTCTGGAAGATATGACCAGAACCGGCGCCCTGATTGGTGTCGCCAGCCGCACCCTGGGCGATTTATTTGTCGCACCTCCACCGGCGTTGCTGGCCGTACTGAAAAACAGCTTCTCCGGCCGGTTATTCCGCATCGCGCATGTGCTCTATTGCGCCGAACCCGAAGAGATCGAAGTGTGGCGTTCCTCCTTGAATATCATGCATGAAACCGGATTACTGACGCGTGTACTTGGCGATATGTATATCGCATCAATTCCGGGAGGTGCTGCATGATGTTCTTCGAGTTTACGTTTACTCCAAATAAAAACGACCATCCGGTCAAAGGGGCACCCTCTCTCTCCGGCTACGTTCAGGCGGAGACGGCTGAACTGGCTAAATCTGAAGCCCGCCGCCAGCTCCGTGAGGAACTGGATCCAGAAAACTGCATGTGTTACAGGCCTGTGCGCCTGACAGAAATAGCCCAGGAGGACTGGCAACGTGCCCGGTCACCGGGGTTATCCCCTGAATCGGTGGATAACTGTACTAATAGTCTGGGGGCATTTACTGCAAAGCCAGGTATGGCAGGGCGATCTGATGTGGTTGAAAAACAACCTAAGAAGATGGTTAACCCGCCGGAGATGATGATCCCTGTTCTCGGTAGTATCGAGGCAGGGGCAGACTACGCCGGTCCGGAGTCGATCGCCGTTCTTAACCAGCGCCTGGCCGCCCTTCGTTGCGGCGAAAGCCTGGTTATTCATGACCTGAGCTGGAACACCTGGCATGCCTGCGATGGCTATTCTGCCTCCCAGATACTCCTTGTGCAGTCCGGTGGCCTGGCTGCGCTGGGATGGTACAAAAACGCGCCACGAGATATACAGGAGTCTGTAGCTCCTTCACTCAATGCAGCGGTACGCGCGGCTATTCTGGAGCCAGTGAGGTTTGCGGCTGATTATGCTGCAGCGGGCAATGCTGTAATAAGTGGCGATGATTATCAGCAGGTTAGGCTGATGCACGATTCTGCACTGGCTAATCCCGTGCTCCTTGAACTCCTGCAGCGCGGTGTTGCCAACCTGTCCGTTTTTTACCGTACTCGTGGTGGTGCGCTGCTTAAAGTTCGCCCTGACTGGATTGGCGAGCTGGATGGCGTGGTCTACCTGCTGCAGGTGAAAATAATCGATGAACCATGTGATTTTGGGGAGCTGGTAGAGAGGTGCGGATATCATATCAAGGCCGCGTTTTATAACTTTGTGGTTGGAAGGGTATTTGGCGTTGAGTCGGGTTTTGCTTTTTGCACTATCAGCTGTAGGAAGAAAAGCGGCCGCCACCTGGTAGAAATGCGAACGCTCGATGAAGAGGACGTATTGGCAGGTGGGGTTGTTACGAGAGAAATTATTACATCTCTGGAAGCAATGCAAAGAGAGGGAGTTTCCGGAGGAATGGGGATTGTCAGGCGGCCATTCTGGGCCAGGCTGGCAGATAAGCATCGCCAGTGTGACGGGAAAAGCCACGCATCGGCTGAGGAAGATGTTTAAGCACTTGTGGCGCTGGCTGAAGCGGACCCTAAACCAGCCAGGTATGCCTTAAGGGTAACTACACATGGAGACGCCCCTGCAGGGGCGTAAACAGTAATGAAAAAAGTAGAAGCGAACACTGAGCAGGAGATCGCCCAATGAGTAACAAGCACCACGAATTATTGGGCGTGCCGAAACACGCAAACCAGCATCGCCTTTCTCGCCTGACTATGGAAGTGCATACCGATGAGCTTCGGATTGTGGCGTCAGCAGTAGAGAGCTATACCGATGAACTCATAGCAGCATTGGAAGCTGCAGAGAATCGGATTACTGAGCTGGTAGCACGACCTGTTGCACCCCTCAACTTCAAAGAAAATTCTGATGCTGATTTTTGCAGAGAGTGGGCGTGGACAGAAATCAAGAAAGACCTTCCGACAGAGAACTGGTCGATACCTGACGAGGCTGCTTTCTACGCGTTCTACCTCATGGGATGGGATTCGAGACGGCAGTTTAGTAAACAACGAGCCGCTGAATATGCGAGCATTAGCGCAGACCCACTGGCAGACAGCAACAAGCCTCTCTATTCTGCCCCACAGAAAGTACCGGAAATACCGGAGAGCGTACCTGATGCATTGCGCGATGAAATCATCGACCTGTGTTCAGGTTATGAAATAGGCGATGTCGGCGCTCAGGAAATATGGAGTGTATGCCGTGATGCCATGCTAAACAGTGCAAAATCCTGAATCCGTCAACCAGCAATTGGTGCGGAATGGCTGATTTGTCAACCAGTCCACTCAGGATTGCGCATTAACGAGGGCCGGCATCGCTGGCCCTTTTTCGTTCGCACAGCTCCGCCCTGTTCTGGCACCAGGCCCCGTTGGTAGTGTTTTTCGCCAGGGTGCTGGCGGTGCACCACAATAGGGCGGCCTGGCTGTAGTTACCATCGGTCTCGCTCCTGGCCGCCATCGTGGCAACCTCCCGGTAAGTGGTGTTTTTACTCATGAGTTATCCCTTCAGCCTTGATTGTCTGGTTGCTGTCATGACGGATTTGACCACCTGCAGGCTGAACGGGTTCCGTCACCTTGCCTCCCCTGGTAAAATCGCCGAAAATTAACGCAATAAAAACAACGTCAATTCCCGGATGTGTTCTGGCCGGGCCTCGGTACCCGGAAACAGGATTAGAGCATGACTGCAGAACCATTGCGCATTGACTACATCATTGAGAAACACACAATCACTGAGCAAAGCGAAACGCCACGTATCGCCAGTCAGTGGCAGAAGGTGCTGGCTGAGTGTCAGCAGCAGCGGCTGGGAAGTGAGGAGCGGTTGCGACTGGCATTATGCTCGGTGGATTACGTCACCAGTTTTGAGCTTCCGTTTCGTCTGTTGCTGATTCGTACCCCCCAGCTGATTGATGCCATACGTAAGGAGCTAACCGTTCACAGCAAGCTTGTTACCATCAACGATGGCAAGCGCGGCACGGTTTACAGCCTGACATCCGACTTTGCCGGCGTTCCTGATACATTCCACTACAAGCGCAGCGGTAAAATCCGCCGCCTGACCGGTGGTGATGTGACCACTGACCGCTATATTGGTATCGCCAGGCAGACTACAGAGCCCCGCAACCGGCTCCGCCTCGCTTTCACCTCCGGGCTGCAGGTTACCGCCCTCGATGCGCTGCTGTTTTTTGGCGTTCAGCGGGTGGCTGCGGATGTTTCCGTTCTCCGCAAAGAAGGGCTGAATATCGGCCTGAGGCACATTGACACCTTTGACAGTGCGACACAGGCCGTGCGTTCAATGCCGCTGTATTTTGTTGAGCGCTGAAAACAAAAAAAGCCCTGCACGAATGCAGGGCTTTTTCTGAGGGGTATGCCATAAATATAAAACAATGGACAGCGCATTGACCTGACCACGTCCCGTTAACAGAATCACTTGTGCCGGGGTTCGGGCTGTTCCCTGGCATGGCGGTGCAGTTTAACCTGGCTTTTCCGAAGAGTGGTTATCACAACAACTGCACCGCCACCCTCAATGATAGCGCTTTTCTTCAGCGTCCCCCTTTGCACCGGCTCAGCTGAAGATTAGCGCCGTCACCAGTTATTCTGGCTTTTCCGGCCACTCCGGGTTTTCCAGGTTCACTCTGTACAGTAGCACGCTGTACTTCTCCCACTCTTCAAGGCTGGCTTTCTCTTCATCGGTAGCCATGCCGTATTTAACGGCTCGCTCCAGAGGTCTGATGATTTTTTCCGCCTCTGCCAGCAGCCGACGCTGTGTGCCTTTAGCAATGGTTATATGCTCAACCATATAAGCGCCGTCGATGATTTTCGCCTGGTAGCCCTCGGTCAGAATATTGTCAGGGGCTTCATCGGCAGGAATTTCCCATACCGTCATATCGACGGGGAATAAGGCGCTTCCATCATCCGTGACGCAAACAATATTGCCCTCTGCGTCTGTACCAGCATAAATATTCCCTGCGATACGCTCCTTATCCCATGCGATGGTGTACCAGTCTGTATCGTCTTCGTTTTTGATGTATGCAGCCCCCGGAATCTCCGGTGACTCCGGGGTGTAGCGTTTGAATGTGCCTAAGCTGTTCACTGTTTTATCCTTATGCGAAGTTAACCCAGTTACCGTTGATAAGGTACTGCGGATAGGCGTAGTACATTGATGTGATGCGGTCATCTCCCTCAGTTAATGAGGCAATATTGACAGCACCTTGCGGCACCTGTGCTGACCAGTCTCCCACTGCGTGCAGGTTTCCCACTTTGGTTCTGGCCCCGGTGCGGAACTGCGAGGGATATGTGGGTGGTGGGTTGTTTGAAGAGTAAACTCGAACGCCTGGCGTGTCGTACACACCTCCGCCCGCAATGATTGCATTTGGGGCGTTGAAGGTCCCGTCAGCATTAAAGCCAAATACGGCTCCATTACCGTTATCCCCGATGATATGAATAACAGCAGAGCCAAAGTCAGCATTCCCGGTGCGCAGGATGCCAAAGCTTACCGCAGCCCCGTAGCCATATTCTTCGGTGGCGGAAAGGGCTTTGATGATGGGCAAATACTGAGAGATACCCTTAGGCGTCACTCGTCCAAAAGGGATGGTAAACGGTGCCGTAGGGTCAGCGTATTGATTTGCAAATGCCCCCACACCCGGCCATGCTGCCGGGTTTATGTGGTAATAGCTGGCATTACTAAGGTGGTCAACGTCACCGCCGTAATTCGTGATGACGTTTGTCCAGCTTCCCCAGTAGCCGTTATCGCCATTCAGGGTGCGGAATTTAAGCCGCTTACCACCATCGGCATAAGATGCGGCATACTGCACTCTGTAGCCGCTACCATCACCCAGCCCACCCACATCAAGAATTGTGGCTTCATAACCTGGTGAAAATGCCGCATCGGAATAACAAAAGCTCACCGTGTTAGCCGGGAGGGCGCTTGCATCAGCAAGGTCTGTATCCGCTTTTGCAAACACGCTGCTTACTGCGACCGCTCTGATATCAGCTGCGGTCGGGGGATTCAGCGGACCGTAAAGCATTTGCTGCTTTTGCAGGTTAACTGAGCCATCAGCATTGACCTGCAGCCACTCAACAATGATGTTGCCGTCAGCGCGGACAAACATATTTGCTGAAAACTCCACCCCATCACCATTTGTGCCGTATTCAATATGCACCCCGGAACCAAAGTGCCCGAAGCGCTTATCCGCATCGCCGCCTCCCTGGATAAAGAATCGCGTGGGGAGTCTGTCCGGGGACTGAAGCTCAGCGTCAGTGGTTTGCAGGGCATAGCCGCCCAGCCCTTCCCACCCAACAACCGGCACACGCCCGGCTGTCGTATCGGTCATGGAGGTGACGATATCTGCATCGGCGGCGGTGCCGAGTTTTACGTTGCCTTCTGCGTCTGGCTGATGGGTTTTGTCGCCGGCACTGATGGATTGCACGGCATTCAGGGCTTCTTTCGTTAGCTGCAGGAGTGCAGCCATATCCCCATCATCCAGCACATCCTTGCCCGTGCGGTCGGCGATGTACTGCGCGAACGTAGCGGTAATCACTGATGCCTGTCGCCATACGGTGTTCAGTTCTTCAGACTTCGCCACGCCGGACACAAAGCCCTTTTGTCTCGCTGCCAGCCCTTCGTAATCATCTGGCTTAAGGACATTTGCGCCGGTCTCAATACCAAACGGCAAAAAATCATTCTTAGGCGTTTCTGGCATTATAAATTCTCTCCCCATACCGACTTGTCAAAGCCGTCAATAAAGTCATTGCTGATATCGAAACCGAACAGAACGCCCGTCTCAGATGAAATGATGTGGTTGCGGACCCTGACCCCCTCAGGCTTTATGTCCAGCAGACCCATGGCGATGATGGTTCTCATAAGCGGTGAAAGCCGGGTGCCGGATACAAATACATCCATGGTCATATCGAAGTTATCGACCGCAAAAATAGTGGCTCCCAGCGATGCCGACAGGCCGGCATAGATACCCGGCAATTCCTCCATGGTTCCGTCCCAGTGGTTTGCCTGAATTTTTACCCGGAGAACCATCCTGTATGTGTCATCGTCCATGGTGATGACACCCTCCTCCTCAGAGTTCACCGTCCGGCCCATCCCGACCCATAGCCCTACGGCATCCAGCTGGACACCAACAGCATCATCAAGATCAAAATCGCCGGCTAATCCGAGAAGGGTTGTCTGGTTATCAATGAGGGGTTGCGTAATCAGCGCGATGGTCTGGCAGAACAGTGGCTTATCGTTGTGCCAGGAGGTGATGCGCTTTACATACGGATTATCGGCCATCAGGTCACCTCAATAACCACATTCGCGCCGTCACAGTGCGCTGCAGCGTTGAACGGTATATCGATGTTCGCTGTGCCCACTGATGCGGCAGAGGTGCCAATCTGCAGCTCGCGAAGGTCGTATGTATCGCTACCCGGTCCGCCGTACAGGTTTGCCGGCATGACTAACCAGCTAACCCGCACTTCTGCGCCGATAGCCAGAGCATTGATGTAGTTCACCACCTGAACCCGGATACGATCCCCCGTGTCCTGTGTGTATCCCGTCAGTGCCTTAAGAACGATATGCACATAGACTTCCACTTCTGTTGGCCGGAAAAAGTGTATCGGCCGGGAAATCCCGTAGCTGTCGACCACGATTTCAGTAGTGGTGCCGTACGTACCGGCACCAGGCGTTTTCTTCAGTGCGATAGTGGACGCGATGGCCGCAGCGTCGCCACCGTCCACGACAAGAGAGATTGAGTGCGGCGGCAGGCCGTCAGCATCAGTCACATCCGTATCGTTCTCGTAAGGCTGCAGGCGGGTAACACCATCGAGTAACGCCACAGCCCCCACGATGCCACTCAGCACTGTGCGCGACGGCAGAGCCACGGATTTTGTCTGGCGGTCGCGCAGCTGCTCGTCACGCTCCACCGGTCGCCCGACCGTCGCACTCCCCGGGTTAGTCACTGACTGCCAGCAGCGTGTCGGGGTGTTCATGATGGTGATGCTTCCGGGAGCGGCCGGTACGGCACCGTCCACCGTGCAGACAGCTGTCACCAGTGCCTGTCCGTGCACGTCGAGCACAACCGAGGCAGGCAGATCCCAGATGATGTTGTTGTCGTCGCGAACGGAGCCGTTGGTGATTTTTGTACCCACCTGTCCGACCAGTAACACGTCGACTTCCGATCGCGTCGCTTTCTCGCGAGCAATGCCGTTAATCTTCACGTTGCTGGATAGGGCATTATTCTGCGACGTCGCTGGCGAGAAGCTACTGTACGCCGCGATGGTGGCATTGTTGGTGTCATGGATGGACAGCGCCCACAGCGCCAGCATCTGCCCGTCTTTGCTGTCTGGCGGGATATAGACATCCTGTCCGTATATGTGCCGGAAATACCCGGTCAGCGTGTCCAGGATGGTCTGGTAATCAGGCGCACTTATCCCCTGGGGAGTTACCGTTGCAGATAACCCCAGCGTGTCGAGATTCAGAGACATTTACACCTCTGGGTAGGTTAGATTTATTTTTCCGTAGATGGTGTCCACCGTTGCGGTGAACGTTAAGCGGCGTGTGTCGCCATCAAAGGTACTGGCAAACGACAGGATACTGCGCACGCCAGGCGTGCCGCTGATGCGGTCCCGGATTGCAAGCGATGCGATATCGGCCTGCTGTTTGCCCACAACTGACTGCTGATATGGCGTCCCCTCCTTAGTGTTGAGGAACCACTCCCCCTGCCAGAGCTCAAGCCGCGTCAAAATGGCCTGCCGTACGGTCTCAGGCGAATTCACCAGGAAGCTGTTATCACCCTGCCCGAAGGTGTAATCGCCGTTTTCATCCTCACGCCGGTATCTCAAATCGGCTCTCCTGTTTCAGGTCCGTCATGCTCCTGGTGTTTATGTCCCATGACGCTCTTGCCGCCAGCGGTCACATCATTGGTGACGGTTATCGGCCCCTGCATGGTTGCCGTTCCGCCTCCTTCGCCCATGCCCTGCGACAGATTGCCGTTAATGGTCACATTGCCGTTGAGCACAATCTCCGGTGCGGTGATTTCGGCCCCGCCCGTGGCGCTGGCCGTCAGCTTCCCGGGCGTGGTCACCGTAATATCGTGCCCGGTTGCCACTTCGATAAACGCAGCCCCGTCATCAGTACGTAACTGCGTTCCCGACATGCTGATGCCGCTGATTTTCTTCGCCTGAGACTGCGGGCCGACAATGGCGAATCCGTCAGACAGGTCGTGCTGGCGCTGGTCAACCGGCTCCTGAATGCCGCCGTTCTGCCACCAGAAATCGATGCACCGGTCACCAAAAATCAGCAGGCATTCATCGCCCGCCGTTACGGGAAACGTCAGCGTGCAGCCGCCTCCGCGCGGGAAGATTACCGGGACATCAACCAGCAGGGGGAGCGGTAAAGACTTGCCATCGTAAGAACCCTTGAGAGCAGGCTGGACGACGGCGGTCACCGTATCGGGATCGAATGACTGAATAATGCCCGGCAGCGCCACGCGCAGCTGAGATGAGACGTTACGCTGCATTTGCTCCATGATCTGCTGTTCGTCGCCGGCGCGAGACTGGGCTGATACGGACATGTTTTTTCTCCGAAAATATAAAAGGTCGTTAATGGGCGACAAAGCGTTGAAGGGGGTATTTGCTATGATTCATATATTGATGCTATATTGCATCAATATATGAATCAATTAAGGAGGCAATACTATGCGAACCACTGTCACTATTGATGACGCCCTGTATGCTCAGGCGCTGGAAATGGCCGATCCGGGTATGGATAAGACTGATATTTTCCGTGAAGCGGTGAAAACGTTTGTTCGGGTGCAGGCTGCGAAGCGTCTGTCGTCACTCGGAGGTACAGCGCCGGATATGCAAACCGCGCCCCGTCGCCGCGAGGAGCCATCAGCATAATGGCGGTTTTAGTTGATACATCTGTATGGGTGGACCATTTCAGAAACCGAAATGACGGGTTAATTCAGTTGTTGAATCTGGATCTGGTTCTGATCCACCCGATGATACTGGCAGAGATAGCGTGCGGGACTCCTCCTGCTCCAAGGCTGCGAACGCTTGGCGATCTGGGGCTATTGCCGCAGAGTCATCAGGCCAATATTAACGAAGTGATGGCGTTTATTGAAAACGAAAAACTGTACGGGCTTGGATGTGGGCTGGTCGATTTGACGTTACTTGCATCGACCCTGATAACTCCCGGTGCAAGGCTCTGGACGCTGGATAAGCGACTTGAGACGTTGGCTACACGTCTTAATGCGAATTATCAGTTGGTTCATTGACGGTGTATTTTTCCGCAAGCCGGTCAAAAACAACTTTGGCCGGCTTTGTGCGTCCGGCATCAGCATCAGCGATGCCGCGCTGAATAGCGGCATCAAGCGCTCTTGCGTAACCGGAACTTAGCGCAAAGGCAGCAAGTTCCACCAGTTTTGCCACCTCAGGGGATTTCTCGTAGCGCTTATAGCTTCTCACGCTGACTCCCAGCTCTTCCGCTGCTCGTTCCTGATCCCACCCCATACCCCGGCGCCATATTCGCAATTCAAATCCTGTCATAAAAAACCTCTAAAAGTGACAAAATGGCACTTTATCATGTTTTTTAAGGTTGATAAAAACAAAGCCACCCCGATTCAGGAAGAGGGTGTGACTGAGTTGCTGCGATAACTGCCAACTTTTGGAGGGGTTACTTAGCCTTCACGCAGTCGTAGGTTCCAAAGACGCGGGGCTCGTCCATGTTCATGCGGATCGCTTCGACGTTGAGGATCGCTTTACCGTCGCGCTTGATGAAGTCCATCCCCAGATAACGCCCCGTTTCCTGGTCTGGAAGCATCCACTGGATTTTTACGTTGTGAAAGTCGTCTTTCTCTTTCAGGAAAGTAATTTTTTGAGACTCAGGTCGTTGGCCGTTGATATGCATGAATCCATCACTGGAAGGCGACAGAGTAAATGGGCCACAGCTAGTATCAGCCAGTGTTATTGATGGTATAAGGCAGATCACCAACGACAATAAACGCATTATTGGACCTCTCCAAGCTTCCCTAAAGTTGACTTATTCATCATGTCCGCGCTCCCCTTAGCAATACAGACCATATCCATGTACCAGGGATTTCCCCGGGTGTCGCCATGATAGTCGATGCAGACCACAATATAGTCACCGTCAGTGCTAACTGATGCCGGTTGCTGGTTCACGGTACCGCTGACCGTGTAGTTGCCGTTGGTGTTCTGCTCGCTGATTCTGCCCGGGGAGTTGGCGACCTCGTCAGACGACAGGGAGGCGCGATACACTGAGGCCTGATCCAGACGAATAAGCCCACCCATGCGGATATTTGGATTGATAAGGCTGCGGACATTTACGCCGTTCCCCATGGTCTGCTTTGGTCGACCTATCAGCCCGGTATTAGAGTTCAGCACGACGGCTTCAGACACTTCATGCAGGTATTTTCCGTCCGGACGCATGTAAAGCTGATTATTGTCATACCACCAGTCCGCGTTGCATTGCCTGGATACATCCGTCATCAGCTCGCGGGTGGTCTTGAAGATAACCCTTCCCCTCGGGAATACCGTTGGCGGCATCTCCGGAATGGCGCCCTTTGTGATACCCCATGGCGCGTAGTCCTTCATGCCCTGGTCAACAATGTCCTGCCACGTCCAGCCGGCGGCGTGCGTGGTGACGGTGACCGACGAAAGATGCCCCTCCCAGCTGTCGATACACTGCAGCAGGAGCCAGCTGTCGGTCACGTTATCCTTTCCGGTGATGGTAAAACGGATATCACCGTTAAAAATCAGCCCGTAATTGGCGCCATCCTGCTGGCCGATGGTCTCCGGGTTGATGTCACGAACGACGCCGACATCTGATTCGTCGTAGGTCTTTTCCAGCCCGTCGTAGCCGGCGATAACCCGGATTTTGGCAAACTCGTTACCCATAATCCGGTTTTCCGTATTTTTGGACAGGTTGTAGATCCGGAAGTTACCCACAAAGCCCGCAAAGCTCTGTGGCGCGGTTTTCTGTATATCAAATACCACTTTAAAATCACTGAGGACGATACCCTTTCCGTCCTTGTCGAGCAGCTGCAGCTCAAAGTGACGCATCCAGTTTTTTGACATAATCAAATTTCCGTAATGAGATAGAGATGACTGGATGTACCCAGGTCGTATTGGGTCGGGTACTCCTGTTGCGGGTTATCGCATTCCACCACCAGGGCAAAATCCAGCTGCAGGTGCCGGCACTGCTCCAGCAGGTTCGTGCCGGTAATCAGCGGAATACCCAGAATCAGCGGGTTACCGCCACTGTCATGTAAATCCAGAACCCAGACGGTGCCGCGCCACAGGATACGCATGTTGTACGACACGCCATCAATGCTGACGGCAAACTGCTGATTGTCCGCCGACAGCGGTATTTCCTGTACCTTCATGGAGCCCCCCTTAGCCGCTGATAAAATCAAATCCCGCCTTGAGCAGGGACTTATCCTGTTTCACCTCCACCGGCGTTTTGGTGCCGGTATTCAGCACCGGTGAGGTGTTCGCTCCTGTCGCCATATCAGACTTATCCACCTGAATCGTGCTCGTGCTGGTCAGTATCACTTCGCGCAGCGTGAGCGTGGCGGAGAGGACGTTTTCGGTGGTCTTATCCGTCGTCACCTCAAGGCTGCGAATCAACATGTTGTTGTAGGTTCGCTTCCCGGTAACGACATCCAGTAGCTCGCGGTTTTGCTGAATCTGGAGTAACGCGGCGTAAACGTCTTTTGGAGACATCGGGTTTATCGGGGTAGTGAGTCCGATCGCTGTGGTATCAGTAAAATCCAGCAGGGAGCCCCCGCCGGCAAATCCGACCTCCATGGTGACTTCGCTGGGTCGGCGGTACGCATGGTCGGCGACCGTTCCCGTCCCAGCAGTCGTCTGCCGCTCTACCGGATGCTCCGTTATTTCCAGCATGTCGCTGTGCTTCTCGGACACCACCACATCGGGCACCATCACGCCAATCTGCCGGCTTTGCTGCCGGAAGATCGTGGATAAAAAATCCATCAGTTCGTCCTCCTGTGTAATTCCTGAGCGTTTCGGGAGTTAACCTTCTCCTGACGATCCTGAACCTCTTTTCCGGCCGCGTGCGGATCGGAAACTCCGTGGATATTGATATTGGTTTCCTGATTGATGACCGGCGCCTGTCCGGAAGCCGCCTGATACGCCAGCGGGCTGTTCCAGTTTGAATATCCCTCCTTGCGGGCCATGGACTGCATGAGTAACGCCATGGTGTTCGGGTTGGACAGGTTCAGCACCGCATCCGGAGAAACGTGCATCCAGCCGGCGACGTCCTTTGCGTACTTAACCGGATCGTTATGGTCACCCGCCGGCGCCCACGTTTTGACGATATCCCACACCGTCTGCAGATGTTGCCCCGTTGTTTTGCCGGTGAAGTAG
>NZ_QFXN01000310.1:0-26100 GCF_003144775.1 Enterobacter sp. CGMCC 5087
CGGCCGTACCGTTGGCGCGGGCGTTGTTGCTAAAGTTCTGGGCTAATTAATTATCCCTGAATAAAAAAAGGACGCTTCGGCGTCCTTTTTTGTTTTCTGCCGCTCAGGTACTGTCACAAAATTACGCATTTTTTGCCTGCTCCCGCTCCGTATTGTGGCGTTTGTGCTATTGTAATCATAACCATTCTCACTTACACTTTGCGCATAATTTGAACGGGAGTCTCTATGTACGTTTGTTTATGTAATGGTGTAAGCGACAAGAAAATACGTCAGGCCGTTCGTCAGTTTCAGCCTCAGTCGTTTCAGCAGCTACGCAAATTTGTTCCGGTGGGAAATCAATGCGGTAAATGTGTACGTGCTGCGCGAGAGATCATGCAGGACGAATTGATGCAGATCCCGGAATACAAAGAGATCGCGTAAGCGCCCATCTTTTTTTTGACATCCCTGTAGCCCGATCTACGCTTCAATGAGTGGAAGCGGAGGGACTATATAATGAAAGGTGATGTTAAAATCATAAGTTATCTCAATAAATTATTGGGAAATGAGCTTGTCGCAATCAACCAGTATTTTCTTCACGCGAGAATGTTCAAAAACTGCGGACTCAAACGTTTAAACGACGTTGAGTACCATGAATCTATAGATGAGATGAAACACGCTGATAAATATATCGAGCGTATTTTATTCCTTGAAGGCATTCCAAACCTGCAGGATCTCGGCAAGCTGGGTATCGGAGAAGATGTCGAAGAGATGCTGCGTTCCGACCTCAGGCTGGAACTTGAAGGCGCTAAAGATCTCCGTGAAGCCATTGCCTATGCCGACAGCGTACATGACTACGTCAGCCGCGATATGATGATCCAGATCCTGGCCGATGAAGAAGGGCATATTGACTGGCTGGAAACAGAGCTGGATCTGATTGCTAAAATCGGTCTGCAGAACTACCTTCAGTCGCAGATTAAAGTGGAAGAGTAACCACCGTCTTCCAGCCTACGCATAAACCCGCTGCTGCCAGAAATGGCCCAAAAGGCAGTGGGTTTTTTAATGCTCCCTTATCGCCGGGGAGTAACGAAAACACAAGAATGCAAAGTAGCGCCATAAGCGCAGCGAGTAACGCCAGCGCAGGCAACATGCACCAGCCATGCCACGCACCAAGCGCCGCCAGGTATTTTACATCACCATATCCCATCCCTTCACGCCGGCAGATAAACCGATATCCCCAGTAAATAACGGCAAAGCCGATATATCCAGCCATCGCTCCCACCACTGCACTCGGCAGAAAATCAGGTTGGACACAGAGCTGAAAGAGCAGGCCCGCCCATAGCAGTGGGCAGAGAAATTTATCGGGAAGCAGTCCGTAGCGAATATCTGCACGGACGAGAAAGGCAGTCAGCGAAAAATAGACCAGCAAAAAGGGGAGGGTGGTTAACATGGCAAAGGCCTCAAAGGGGTTTGAGCGCATCCTCGCTATAATCGGCCTGGTCGGCAATCTATAAAAACGACACTTGCGTAGGGGCTCGAGACAAAGCCTTGAGAAGGGATACATTGCGTAAAAAGTTGCGCGCCCTTACGCATACTGTGCCTCTGGCGCTTAATTTCTAAACGGCACTTGCGTCTTGTCCAGATTTACGTATAATGCGCGGGCTTGTCGTAATTGACGGCGGGTTCAATCAGAACCAGAGTAGCTCATTTTGTTACTCAACAATGCTCCCAATTGGGGAGCTACGTAAGAACGGTTACACTCTCCCATCAATCGTAATGGGTTTGAGGAGTAATCATTTTCGTTTATAAAATAATTGGAGCTCTGGTCTCATGCAGAACCAAAGAATCCGTATCCGCCTTAAAGCGTTTGATCATCGTCTGATCGATCAATCAACCGCGGAAATCGTCGAGACTGCTAAGCGCACTGGTGCGCAAGTCCGTGGTCCGATCCCGCTGCCGACCCGCAAAGAGCGCTTCACCGTTCTGATCTCTCCGCACGTTAACAAAGACGCGCGCGATCAGTACGAAATCCGCACTCACAAGCGTCTGGTTGACATCGTTGAGCCAACTGAGAAAACCGTTGATGCTCTGATGCGTCTGGATCTGGCTGCCGGTGTAGACGTGCAGATCAGCCTGGGTTAATCAGGTCATCGAGCGATTGAGAGGTTGAAACAATGATTGGTTTAGTCGGTAAAAAAGTGGGTATGACCCGCATCTTCACTGAAGATGGCGTTTCTATCCCAGTAACCGTAATCGAAGTTGAAGCAAACCGCGTTACTCAGGTTAAAGATCTGGCTAACGATGGCTACCGCGCTATTCAGGTTACCACTGGTGCTAAAAAAGCTAACCGTGTAACCAAACCAGAAGCGGGTCACTTCGCTAAAGCTGGCGTAGAAGCTGGCCGTGGTCTGTGGGAATTCCGTCTTGCTGAAGGCGAAGAGTTCACCGTAGGTCAGGACATTAGCGTTGAGCTGTTTGCTGACGTTAAAAAAGTTGACGTAACCGGTACCTCTAAAGGTAAAGGTTTTGCTGGTACCGTTAAGCGCTGGAACTTCCGTACCCAGGACGCTACCCACGGTAACTCCTTGTCTCACCGCGTTCCGGGTTCTATCGGTCAGAACCAGACTCCGGGCAAAGTGTTCAAAGGCAAGAAAATGGCAGGTCAGCTGGGTAACGAACGTGTAACCGTTCAGAGCCTGGACGTAGTACGTGTTGACGCTGAGCGCAACCTGCTGCTGGTTAAAGGTGCAGTTCCGGGTGCAACCGGTAGCGACCTGATCGTTAAACCAGCTGTGAAGGCGTAAGGGGATAGCAATGGAATTAGTATTGAAAGACGCGCAGAGCGCGCTGACTGTTTCCGAAACTACCTTCGGTCGTGATTTCAACGAAGCGCTGGTTCACCAGGTTGTTGTTGCTTATGCAGCTGGTGCTCGTCAGGGTACTCGTGCTCAGAAGACTCGTGCTGAAGTAACTGGTTCTGGCAAAAAGCCATGGCGCCAGAAAGGTACCGGCCGTGCGCGTTCAGGTTCTATCAAGAGCCCGATCTGGCGTTCAGGTGGCGTGACCTTCGCTGCGCGTCCACAGGACCACAGTCAAAAAGTTAACAAAAAGATGTACCGCGGCGCGCTGAAAAGCATCCTGTCCGAACTGGTACGTCAGGATCGTCTGATCGTTGTCGAGAAGTTCTCTGTTGAAGCGCCTAAAACTAAGCTGCTGGCACAGAAACTGAAAGACATGGCTCTGGAAGATGTGCTGATCATCACCGGTGAGCTGGACGAGAACCTGTTCCTGGCCGCACGTAACCTGCACAAGGTTGACGTACGCGATGCGACTGGTATCGACCCGGTTAGCCTGATCGCCTTCGACAAAGTCGTAATGACTGCTGATGCTGTTAAGCAAGTTGAGGAGATGCTGGCATGATTCGTGAAGAACGTCTGCTGAAGGTGCTTCGCGCACCGCACGTTTCTGAAAAAGCGTCTACTGCGATGGAAAAAACAAACACCATCGTTCTCAAAGTTGCTAAAGACGCGACCAAAGCAGAGATCAAAGCTGCTGTGCAGAAACTGTTTGAAGTCGAAGTCGAAGTCGTTAACACCCTGGTAGTTAAAGGGAAAGTTAAACGTCACGGACAGCGTATCGGTCGTCGTAGCGACTGGAAAAAAGCTTACGTCACCCTTAAAGAAGGCCAGAACCTGGACTTCGTTGGCGGCGCTGAGTAAGTCGGAGGAGTAATACAATGGCAGTTGTTAAATGTAAACCGACATCTCCGGGTCGTCGCCACGTAGTTAAAGTGGTTAACCCTGAGCTGCACAAGGGCAAACCTTTTGCTCCGTTGCTGGAAAAAAACAGCAAATCCGGTGGTCGTAACAACAATGGCCGTATCACCACTCGTCACATCGGTGGTGGCCACAAGCAGGCTTATCGTATTGTTGACTTCAAACGCAACAAAGACGGTATCCCAGCAGTTGTTGAACGTCTTGAGTACGATCCGAACCGTTCCGCGAACATCGCGCTGGTTCTGTACAAAGACGGCGAACGCCGTTACATCCTGGCCCCTAAAGGCCTGAAAGCTGGCGACCAGATTCAGTCTGGCGTTGATGCTGCAATCAAAGCAGGCAACACCCTGCCGATGCGCAATATCCCGGTTGGTTCTACCGTTCATAACGTAGAAATGAAACCAGGTAAAGGCGGTCAGCTGGCACGTTCCGCTGGTACTTACGTTCAGATCGTTGCTCGTGATGGTGCTTATGTCACCCTGCGTCTGCGTTCTGGTGAAATGCGTAAAGTCGAAGCAGACTGCCGCGCTACTCTGGGCGAAGTTGGCAATGCTGAGCATATGCTGCGCGTTCTGGGTAAAGCAGGTGCTGCACGCTGGCGTGGTGTTCGTCCTACCGTTCGCGGTACTGCGATGAACCCAGTCGACCACCCACATGGTGGTGGTGAAGGTCGTAACTTTGGTAAGCACCCGGTAACTCCGTGGGGCGTTCAGACCAAAGGTAAGAAGACCCGCAGCAACAAGCGTACTGATAAATTTATCGTACGTCGCCGTAGCAAATAATTTTAGAGGATAAGCCATGCCACGTTCTCTCAAGAAAGGTCCTTTTATTGACCTGCACTTGCTGAAGAAGGTAGAGAAAGCGGTGGAAAGCGGAGACAAGAAGCCCCTGCGCACTTGGTCCCGTCGTTCAACGATCTTTCCTAACATGATCGGTTTGACCATCGCTGTCCATAATGGTCGTCAGCACGTTCCAGTCTTTGTTACCGACGAAATGGTTGGTCACAAACTGGGTGAATTCGCACCGACTCGTACTTATCGCGGCCACGCTGCTGATAAAAAAGCGAAGAAGAAATAAGGTAGGAGGAAGAGATGGAAACTTTAGCTCAACATCGCCATGCTCGTTCTTCTGCTCAGAAGGTTCGCCTTGTTGCTGACCTGATTCGCGGTAAGAAAGTGTCGCAGGCCCTGGACATCCTGACCTATACCAACAAGAAAGCTGCGGTATTGGTCAAGAAAGTACTGGAATCTGCCATTGCTAACGCTGAACACAACGATGGCGCTGACATCGACGATCTGAAAGTCGCGAAAATTTTCGTAGATGAAGGCCCAAGCATGAAGCGCATTATGCCGCGTGCGAAAGGTCGTGCAGATCGCATCCTGAAGCGCACCAGCCACATTACTGTGGTTGTGTCCGATCGCTGAGACTCTGGAGACTAGCAATGGGTCAGAAAGTACATCCTAATGGTATTCGCCTGGGTATTGTAAAACCATGGAACTCTACCTGGTTTGCGAACACCAAAGAATTCGCTGACAACCTGGACAGCGATTTTAAAGTACGTCAGTACCTGACTAAGGAACTGGCTAAAGCGTCTGTATCTCGTATCGTTATCGAGCGTCCAGCGAAGAGCATCCGTGTGACTATCCACACTGCTCGTCCTGGCATCGTTATCGGTAAGAAAGGCGAAGACGTAGAAAAACTGCGCAAGGTCGTAGCGGATATCGCTGGCGTTCCTGCACAGATCAATATCGCTGAAGTTCGTAAGCCTGAACTGGACGCTAAATTGGTTGCTGACAGCATCACTTCACAGCTGGAACGTCGTGTTATGTTCCGTCGTGCTATGAAGCGTGCTGTACAGAACGCAATGCGTCTGGGCGCTAAAGGTATCAAAGTTGAAGTTAGCGGCCGTCTGGGCGGCGCGGAAATCGCACGTACCGAATGGTACCGCGAAGGTCGCGTACCGCTGCACACTCTGCGTGCTGACATCGACTACAACACCTCTGAAGCGCACACCACTTACGGTGTAATCGGCGTTAAGGTATGGATCTTCAAAGGTGAGATCCTGGGTGGTATGGCTGCTGTTGAACAACCGGAAAAACCGGCTGCTCAACCTAAAAAGCAGCAGCGTAAAGGCCGTAAATAAGGAGCGTCGCTGATGTTACAACCAAAGCGTACAAAATTCCGTAAAGTGCATAAAGGCCGCAACCGTGGTCTGGCGCAGGGTACGGATGTTAGCTTCGGCACTTTCGGTCTGAAAGCTGTTGGCCGTGGTCGTCTGACTGCACGTCAGATCGAAGCAGCACGTCGTGCAATGACCCGTGCAGTTAAGCGTCAAGGTAAGATCTGGATCCGTGTATTCCCGGACAAACCGATCACCGAGAAGCCACTGGAAGTTCGTATGGGTAAAGGTAAAGGTAACGTGGAGTACTGGGTTGCCTTGATCCAACCGGGCAAAGTCCTTTATGAAATGGACGGTGTTCCGGAAGAGCTGGCCCGTGAAGCCTTCGGCCTGGCAGCAGCGAAACTGCCTATCAAAACCACCTTTGTAACTAAGACGGTGATGTAATGAAAGCAAAAGAGCTGCGTGAAAAAAGCGTTGAAGAGCTGAACGCTGAGCTGCTGAACCTGCTGCGTGAGCAGTTCAACCTGCGTATGCAGGCTGCAAGTGGCCAGCTGCAACAGACTCACCTGCTGAAGCAAGTGCGTCGCAATGTTGCACGCGTTAAGACTTTACTGACTCAGAAGGCGGGTGCGTAATGACCGATAAAATCCGTACTCTGCAAGGTCGTGTTGTTAGCGACAAAATGGAGAAATCCATTGTTGTAGCTATCGAACGTATTGTGAAACACCCGATCTACGGTAAATTCATCAAGCGTACGACCAAACTGCACGTACATGACGAGAACAACGAATGTGGTATCGGCGACAAGGTTGAAATCCGTGAATGCCGTCCACTGTCCAAGACTAAGTCCTGGACGTTGGTTCGCGTTGTAGAGAAAGCGGTTCTGTAATACAGTACGCCTTCTCAATACGAATAAACGGCTCAGCGATGAGCCGTTTATTTTTTCTACCCATATTGCAGAAGCGGTGTTATAATGCCGCGCCCTCGATATGGGGCTTTTTAACGGCTCTGATTTTAGAGTCTCAGGTAGTAGTTGACATTAGCGGAGCACTAAAATGATCCAAGAACAGACTATGCTGAACGTCGCCGACAACTCCGGTGCACGTCGCGTAATGTGTATCAAGGTTCTGGGTGGCTCGCACCGTCGCTACGCAGGCGTAGGCGACATCATCAAGATCACCATCAAGGAAGCAATTCCACGTGGTAAGGTCAAAAAAGGTGATGTGCTGAAGGCGGTAGTGGTGCGCACCAAGAAGGGTGTTCGTCGCCCTGACGGTTCTGTCATTCGCTTCGATGGTAATGCATGCGTTATTTTGAACAATAACAGCGAGCAGCCTATCGGCACGCGTATCTTTGGGCCGGTAACTCGTGAACTTCGTACTGAGAAGTTCATGAAAATTATCTCTCTGGCACCAGAAGTACTCTAAGGAGCGAATCATGGCAGCGAAAATCCGTCGTGATGACGAAGTTATCGTGTTAACCGGTAAAGATAAAGGTAAACGCGGTAAAGTAAAAAATGTTCTGTCTTCCGGCAAACTTGTCGTTGAAGGTATCAACCTGGTTAAGAAACATCAGAAGCCGGTTCCGGCCCTGAACCAACCAGGTGGCATCGTTGAAAAAGAAGCTGCTATTCAGGTTTCTAACGTTGCAATCTTCAATGCGGCTACCGGCAAGGCTGACCGTGTAGGCTTTAGATTCGAAGACGGCAAAAAAGTCCGTTTCTTCAAGTCTAACAGCGAAACTATCAAGTAATTTGGAGTAGTACGATGGCGAAACTGCATGATTACTACAAAGACGAAGTAGTTAACAAACTCATGACTGAGTTTAACTACAATTCTGTCATGCAAGTCCCTCGGGTCGAGAAGATCACCCTGAACATGGGTGTTGGTGAAGCGATCGCTGACAAGAAACTGCTGGATAACGCAGCAGCTGACCTGACAGCAATCTCCGGTCAAAAACCGCTGATCACCAAAGCACGCAAATCTGTTGCAGGCTTCAAAATCCGTCAGGGCTATCCGATCGGCTGTAAAGTAACTCTGCGTGGCGAACGCATGTGGGAGTTCTTTGAGCGCCTGATCACTATTGCTGTTCCACGTATCCGTGACTTCCGTGGCTTGTCCGCTAAGTCTTTCGACGGTCGTGGTAACTACAGCATGGGTGTCCGTGAGCAGATCATCTTCCCAGAAATCGACTACGATAAAGTCGACCGCGTGCGTGGTTTGGATATTACCATTACCACTACTGCGAAATCTGACGAAGAAGGCCGTGCTCTGCTGGCTGCCTTTGACTTCCCGTTCCGCAAGTAAGGTAGGGTTACTGAATGGCTAAGCAATCAATGAAAGCACGCGAAGTAAAGCGCGTAGCTTTAGCTGATAAATTCTTCGCTAAACGCGCTGAACTGAAAGCGATCATTTCTGATGTGAACGCTTCCGACGAAGATCGTTGGAATGCGGTTCTCAAGCTGCAGTCTCTGCCGCGTGATTCCAGCCCGTCTCGTCAGCGTAACCGCTGTCGTCAAACAGGTCGTCCACATGGTTATGTGGGCAAGTTTGGGTTGAGCCGTATCAAACTGCGTGAAGCCGCCATGCGCGGTGAAGTGCCAGGCTTGAAAAAGGCTAGCTGGTAATTACCAATTGAATCACGGGAGTAAAGACAGATGAGCATGCAAGATCCGATCGCGGATATGCTGACCCGTATCCGTAACGGTCAGGCCGCGAACAAAGTTGCGGTCACCATGCCTTCCGCCAAGCTGAAAGTGGCAATTGCCAACGTGCTGAAGGAAGAAGGTTTTATCGAAGATTTTAAAGTTGAAGGCGACACCAAGCCGGAACTGGAACTTACTCTTAAGTATTTCCAGGGTAAAGCTGTTGTAGAAAGCATTCAGCGTGTCAGCCGCCCAGGCCTGCGCATCTATAAGAAAAAAGATGAGCTGCCAAAAGTTATGGCTGGTCTTGGTATCGCAGTTGTTTCTACCTCTAAAGGTGTTATGACTGATCGTGCAGCGCGCCAGGCTGGTCTTGGTGGCGAAATTATCTGCTACGTAGCCTAATCGGAGGAAAGAATGTCTCGTGTTGCTAAAGCACCGGTCGTTATTCCTGCCGGCGTTGATGTAAAAATCGACGGTCAGGTTATTACGATCAAAGGTAAAAACGGCGAGCTGACTCGTACCCTCAACAAAGCTGTTGAAGTTAAACATGCAGATAACGCTCTGACCTTCGGTCCACGTGATGGTTTCGTGGATGGATGGGCTCAGGCTGGTACCGCGCGTGCCCTGCTGAACTCAATGGTTGTTGGTGTTACCGAAGGCTTCACTAAAAAGCTTCAGCTGGTTGGTGTAGGTTATCGTGCAGCTATCAAAGGGAATGCAGTAGGCCTGTCTCTGGGCTTCTCACACCCTGTTGAGCATCCGCTGCCGGCCGGTATCACTGCAGAATGTCCGACTCAAACTGAAATCGTGCTGAAAGGCGCTGATAAACAGCTGATCGGTCAGGTTGCAGCAGATCTGCGCGCCTACCGTCGTCCTGAGCCTTACAAAGGCAAGGGTGTTCGTTACGCCGACGAAGTCGTGCGTACCAAAGAGGCTAAGAAGAAGTAAGGTAACACTATGGATAAGAAATCTGCTCGTATCCGTCGTGCGACCCGCGCACGCCGCAAGCTCAAAGAGCTGGGTGCAACTCGCCTGGTGGTACATCGTACCCCGCGTCATATTTACGCACAGGTAATTGCACCGAACGGTTCTGAAGTTCTGGTAGCTGCTTCTACTGTAGAAAAAGCTATCTCAGAACAATTGAAGTACACCGGTAACAAAGACGCCGCTGCAGCTGTAGGTAAAGCTGTTGCTGAACGCGCTCTGGAAAAAGGCATCAGCAATGTTTCCTTTGACCGTTCCGGGTTCCAATATCATGGTCGTGTCCAGGCACTGGCAGATGCTGCCCGTGAAGCTGGCCTTCAGTTCTAAGGTAGAGGTGTAAGATGGCTCACATCGAAAAACAGGCTGGCGAACTGCAGGAAAAGCTGATCGCGGTAAACCGCGTATCTAAAACCGTTAAAGGTGGTCGTATTTTCTCCTTCACAGCTCTGACTGTAGTAGGCGATGGTAACGGTCGCGTTGGTTTTGGTTACGGTAAAGCGCGTGAAGTTCCAGCAGCGATCCAGAAAGCGATGGAAAAAGCCCGTCGCAATATGATTAACGTCGCGCTGAACAACGGCACCCTGCAGCACCCAGTTAAAGGTGTTCACACGGGTTCTCGTGTATTCATGCAGCCAGCTTCAGAAGGTACCGGTATCATCGCCGGTGGTGCAATGCGCGCCGTTCTGGAAGTTGCTGGGGTTCATAACGTTCTGGCTAAAGCATATGGTTCCACCAACCCGATCAACGTGGTTCGTGCAACTATTGATGGCCTGGAAAATATGAATTCTCCAGAAATGGTCGCTGCCAAGCGTGGTAAATCCGTTGAAGAAATTCTGGGGTAATTGACCATGGCAAAGACTATTAAAATCACTCAAACCCGCAGTGCAATCGGTCGTCTGCCGAAACACAAGGCAACGCTGCTTGGCCTGGGTCTGCGTCGTATTGGTCATACCGTTGAGCGCGAGGATACTCCTGCTGTTCGTGGTATGGTCAACGCGGTTTACTTCATGGTTAAAGTTGAGGAGTAAGAGATGCGTTTAAATACTCTGTCTCCGGCCGAAGGCTCTAAAAAGGCGGGTAAACGCCTGGGTCGTGGTATCGGTTCTGGCCTCGGCAAAACCGGTGGTCGTGGTCACAAAGGTCAGAACTCTCGTTCTGGCGGTGGCGTGCGTCGCGGTTTCGAGGGTGGCCAGATGCCACTGTACCGTCGTCTGCCGAAGTTCGGCTTCACCTCTCGCAAAGCAGCGATCACAGCGGAAATCCGTCTGTCTGACCTGGCGAAAGTTGAAGGCGGCGTTGTAGACCTGAACACGCTGAAAGCAGCAAACATTATCGGTATCCAGATCGAGTTCGCGAAAGTGATCCTGGCTGGTGAAGTTTCTACTCCGGTAACTGTTCGTGGCCTGCGTGTTACTAAAGGTGCTCGTGCTGCTATCGAAGCTGCTGGCGGTAAAATTGAGGAATAAGTAGCAGATGGCTAAGCAACCGGGATTAGATTTTCAAAGTGCCAAAGGTGGATTTGGCGAGCTGAAACGCAGACTGCTGTTTGTTATCGGCGCGCTGATTGTGTTCCGTATTGGCTCTTTTATTCCGATCCCTGGTATCGATGCCGCTGTACTTGCCAAACTGCTTGAGCAACAGCGAGGCACCATCATTGAAATGTTCAACATGTTCTCTGGTGGTGCTCTCAGCCGTGCTTCTATCTTTGCATTGGGTATTATGCCGTACATTTCGGCATCAATTATTATCCAGCTGCTGACGGTCGTTCATCCGGCTCTGGCAGAGTTGAAGAAAGAAGGGGAGTCTGGACGTCGTAAGATTAGTCAGTACACCCGTTACGGTACTCTGGTGCTGGCAATATTCCAGTCGATCGGTATTGCTACCGGTCTGCCGAATATGCCTGGTATGCAGGGCCTGGTGTTAAACCCGGGCTTTGCATTCTATTTCACCGCTGTTGTAAGTCTGGTCACAGGGACAATGTTCCTGATGTGGCTCGGCGAACAGATTACTGAGCGTGGTATCGGTAACGGTATCTCTATCATTATCTTCGCCGGTATTGTTGCGGGCCTCCCGCCAGCCATCGCCCATACTATCGAGCAAGCGCGTCAAGGCGACCTGCACTTCCTCCTGTTGCTGTTGGTTGCAGTATTAGTATTTGCAGTGACGTTCTTTGTTGTCTTCGTTGAACGTGGTCAACGCCGCATTGTGGTGAACTACGCTAAGCGTCAGCAAGGTCGTCGTGTCTATGCTGCACAGAGCACACATTTACCGCTGAAAGTGAACATGGCGGGGGTTATCCCGGCTATCTTCGCTTCCAGTATTATTCTGTTCCCGGCAACCATCGCGTCATGGTTCGGGGGCGGTACTGGTTGGAACTGGCTGACAACAATTTCGCTGTATTTGCAGCCTGGGCAACCACTTTATGTGTTACTCTATGCGTCTGCGATCATCTTCTTCTGTTTCTTCTACACGGCGTTGGTCTTCAACCCGCGTGAAACAGCAGATAACCTGAAGAAGTCCGGTGCATTTGTACCAGGAATTCGTCCGGGAGAGCAAACGGCGAAGTATATCGATAAAGTAATGACCCGCCTGACTTTGGTTGGTGCGCTCTATATTACTTTTATCTGCCTGATCCCGGAGTTCATGCGTGATGCAATGAAAGTACCGTTCTACTTCGGTGGGACCTCACTGCTTATCGTTGTTGTCGTGATTATGGACTTTATGGCTCAAGTGCAAACTCTGATGATGTCCAGTCAGTATGAGTCTGCATTGAAGAAGGCGAACCTGAAAGGCTACGGCCGCTAATTGGTCGCCTGAGAAGTTACGGAGAGTAAAAATGAAAGTTCGTGCTTCCGTCAAGAAATTATGCCGTAACTGCAAAATCGTTAAGCGTGATGGTGTCATCCGTGTGATTTGCAGTGCCGAGCCGAAGCATAAACAGCGCCAAGGCTGATTATTTCGCATATTTTTCTTGCAAAGTTGGGTTGAGCTGGCTAGATTAGCCAGCCAATCTTTTGTATGTCTGTACGTTTCCATTTGAGTATCCTGAAAACGGGCTTTTCAGCATGGTGCGTACATATTAAATAGTAGGAGTGCATAGTGGCCCGTATAGCAGGCATTAACATTCCTGATCAGAAACATGCTGTGATCGCATTAACTTCGATCTACGGCATCGGCAAGACCCGTTCTAAAGCCATTCTGGCTGCAGCGGGTATCGCTGAAGATGTTAAGATCAGTGAGCTGTCTGAAGAACAAATCGACACGCTGCGTGACGAAGTTGCCAAATTTGTCGTTGAAGGTGATCTGCGCCGTGAAATCAGCATGAGCATCAAGCGCCTGATGGATCTTGGTTGCTATCGCGGTTTGCGTCATCGTCGTGGTCTGCCAGTGCGCGGTCAGCGTACTAAGACCAACGCACGTACCCGTAAGGGTCCGCGCAAACCGATCAAGAAATAATCGGGGTGATTGAATAATGGCAAAGGCACCAGTTCGTGCACGTAAACGTGTAAGAAAACAAGTCTCTGACGGCGTGGCTCATATCCATGCTTCTTTCAACAACACCATCGTTACTATTACTGATCGTCAGGGTAACGCATTGGGTTGGGCAACAGCCGGTGGTTCCGGTTTCCGTGGTTCTCGCAAATCCACTCCGTTCGCAGCTCAGGTTGCAGCAGAGCGTTGCGCAGAAGCCGTAAAAGAATACGGCATCAAGAATCTGGAAGTTATGGTTAAAGGTCCGGGTCCGGGTCGTGAATCTACTGTTCGCGCTCTGAACGCCGCTGGTTTCCGCATCACTAATATTACTGATGTGACTCCGATCCCTCATAACGGTTGTCGTCCGCCGAAAAAACGTCGCGTATAACGCTCCGTTTTTTAGGTTAGTTGGAGATAGAAAATGGCAAGATATTTGGGTCCTAAGCTCAAGCTGAGCCGTCGTGAGGGCACCGACTTATTCCTTAAGTCTGGCGTTCGCGCGATCGATACCAAGTGTAAAATTGAACAAGCTCCTGGCCAGCACGGTGCGCGTAAACCGCGTCTGTCTGACTATGGTGTGCAGTTGCGTGAAAAGCAAAAAGTTCGCCGTATGTACGGTGTGCTGGAGCGTCAGTTCCGTAACTACTATAAAGAAGCAGCACGTCTGAAAGGCAACACAGGTGAAAACCTGCTGGCTCTGCTGGAAGGTCGTCTGGACAACGTTGTATACCGTATGGGCTTCGGCGCTACTCGTGCTGAATCACGTCAGCTGGTTAGCCACAAAGCAATCATGGTAAACGGTCGTGTTGTTAACATCGCTTCTTATCAGGTTAAAGCGAATGACGTTGTTAGCATTCGTGAGAAAGCGAAAAAGCAATCTCGCGTGAAGGCCGCTCTGGAGCTGGCTGAGCAGCGTGAAAAGCCAACCTGGCTGGAAGTTGATGCTGGCAAGATGGAAGGTACGTTCAAGCGTCAGCCAGAACGTTCTGATCTGTCTGCGGACATTAACGAACACCTGATCGTCGAGCTTTACTCCAAGTAAAGCTTAGTACCAAAGAGAGGACACAATGCAGGGTTCTGTGACAGAGTTTCTAAAACCGCGCCTGGTAGATATCGAGCAAGTGAGTTCGACGCACGCCAAGGTGACCCTTGAGCCTTTAGAGCGTGGCTTTGGCCATACTCTGGGTAACGCACTGCGCCGTATTCTGCTCTCATCGATGCCGGGTTGCGCGGTGACCGAGGTTGAGATTGATGGTGTACTTCATGAGTACAGCACCAAAGAAGGCGTTCAGGAAGATATCCTTGAAATCCTGCTCAACCTGAAAGGGCTGGCGGTGAGAGTTCAGGGTAAAGATGAAGTTATTCTTACTCTGAATAAATCTGGCATTGGCCCTGTGACTGCAGCCGACATCACCCATGACGGTGATGTTGAAATCGTCAAGCCGCAGCACGTGATCTGCCACCTGACCGATGAGAACGCAGCTATTAGCATGCGTATCAAAGTTCAGCGCGGTCGTGGTTATGTGCCGGCTTCTGCCCGAATTCATTCGGAAGAAGATGAGCGCCCAATCGGCCGTCTGCTGGTCGACGCATGCTATAGCCCTGTAGAGCGTATTGCCTACAATGTTGAAGCAGCGCGTGTAGAACAGCGTACCGACCTGGACAAGCTGGTCATCGAAATGGAAACCAACGGCACAATCGATCCTGAAGAGGCGATTCGTCGTGCGGCAACCATCCTGGCAGAACAACTGGAAGCTTTCGTTGACTTACGTGATGTACGTCAGCCGGAAGTGAAAGAAGAGAAACCAGAATTCGATCCGATCCTGCTGCGCCCTGTTGACGATCTCGAGTTGACTGTCCGCTCTGCTAACTGCCTCAAGGCAGAAGCTATCCACTATATCGGTGATCTGGTACAGCGTACCGAGGTTGAGTTGCTGAAAACGCCGAACCTGGGTAAAAAATCTCTTACTGAGATTAAAGACGTGCTGGCTTCACGTGGTCTGTCTCTGGGCATGCGCCTGGAAAACTGGCCACCGGCAAGCATTGCTGACGAGTAACCGGATCACAGGTTAAGGTTTTACTGAGAAGGATAAGGTCATGCGCCATCGTAAGAGTGGTCGTCAACTGAACCGCAACAGCAGCCATCGCCAGGCTATGTTCCGCAACATGGCAGGTTCACTGGTTCGTCATGAAATCATCAAGACGACCCTGCCTAAAGCGAAAGAGCTGCGTCGCGTAGTTGAGCCGCTGATTACTCTTGCCAAGACTGACAGCGTTGCTAATCGTCGTCTGGCATTCGCCCGTACTCGTGATAACGAGATCGTGGCAAAACTGTTTAACGAACTGGGCCCGCGTTTCGCGAGCCGTGCCGGTGGTTACACTCGCATTCTGAAGTGTGGTTTCCGTGCAGGCGACAACGCGCCGATGGCTTACATCGAGCTGGTTGATCGTTCAGAGAAAGCAGAAGCTGCTGCAGAGTAATCTGCAGTAACGTAAAAAAACCCGCTCCGGCGGGTTTTTTTATATCCGCGATACCACCACTTCTCTAAAATGTCTGTATCAATTCTGTTCAATCCCAGGAGCTGGTAATGTGGTTGCTCGACCAGTGGGCAGAACGCCATATTCGCGATGCCCAAAAAAAAGGTGAATTCGACAATCTTCCGGGACGCGGCGAACCCCTTATGCTTGACGATGACTCGCATATTGCGCCTGAACTACGGGCTGGATACCGTTTGCTGAAAAATGCGGGCTGTCTCCCCCCGGAGCTCGAACAGCGCAGAGAAGCTGTTGAACTGGCCGATCTTCTCAAAGAGATCCGCCATGACGATCCACGACATTCTGAACTTAGCCGCCGTCTCGCCCTGCTTGAACTCAAGCTACGCCAGGCTGGGATGAACACTAATTTTCTTCACGGTGAATACGGTGAAAGATTGATGCAGAAAATAAGCGAGGAGTAGTTATGTACCGCATCGGTGAACTTGCGAAGCTTGCGAACGTTACGCCGGATACCATCCGATATTACGAAAAGCAGCAGATGATCGATCATGAAGTACGTACTGAAGGAGGCTTTCGCCTTTATAACGATAACGATCTGCAGCGCCTGCGGTTTATTCGTTATGCACGTCAGCTCGGTTTCACGCTGGATTCGATCCGCGAGTTATTATCGATCCGCATCGATCCGGAACATCACACCTGCCAGGAATCTAAAAGCATCGTGCAGGCCCGGCTGGATGAAGTCGAAGCGCGTATACAGGAACTGCAAACCATGCAGCGCTCTCTGCAAAGGTTGAATGATGCCTGCTGCGGTACGGCACACAGCAGCATTTATTGTTCAATCCTCGAAGCCCTTGAACAGGGAGCGAGTGGAGAAACGCAGCGCTGTTGATTTTTAGTGCAACCGGGTTTAGACTTCCGTCGACTAAATCATGCTCAGGAGAATTTATGAGCCGCTATCAGCACACGAAAGGACAGATTAAAGACAATGCCATTGAGGCACTACTTCACGACCCGCTATTCAGACAGCGCGTTGAGAAGAATAAAAAAGGGAAAGGAAGTTATCTGCGTAAAGACAAGCATGCAAAACGGGGTAACTGGGAGGCCAGTGGCAAGCAAGCGAATCGCTTATTTACCACTGGCCTTCCTGCTTTTATTTATTGATTAGACGCGGTTATTCTGCTCTTTTAACAGATCACGGATCTCACTTAACAGCACTTCTTCTTTCGTTGGCGCAGGTGCTGCAGCCGGCTCTTCTTTTTTACGGTTGAGCCTGTTGATTAGCTTGATAGCCATAAATATGGCAAATGCGACAATCACAAAATCAAATACGTTCTGAATAAATACACCGTAGTGCATTACTACTGCCGGAACATCACCCTGCGCTTCACGCAGCGTGAAAGCGAACTGTTTGAAATCAATGCCCCCGATTAGCAACCCTAAAGGTGGCATGATAATGTCGGCCACTAATGATGAAACAATCTTGCCGAATGCTGCACCAATAATGACACCCACTGCCAAATCCACCACGTTTCCGCGCATCGCAAATTCGCGAAATTCTTTAATAAAACTCATTTTGTTCTCCTTGTGCCAGCTGACGACTATAAGTTTAACAAATGATTAGCTAATTGCCATTCGTGATAATTAAACGTTATGCAAAATAAAAGGCACAGAAATGAGAAGGATAAAGAGCGGGTACCCCATTGAGAGCACCCGACACATTAAAGGAAGAATGGACTTGGCTGGAATAAACGTTCGACGTCGGTAATAAACTTTTTATCGGTAAGGAACATAATAACGTGATCGCCTTGCTCAATTCGTAAATTATCATTGGCAATCATGACATCATTTCCGCGCACAACGGCGCCGATAATCGTGCCTGGCGGCAGTTTAATTTCGTCGATCGAACGGCCGACGACGCGTGACGTCGTTTCATCTCCATGAGCAACGGCTTCAATGGCTTCCGCTACGCCACGGCGGAGCGATGACACACCGACAATATCCGCTTTACGAACATGGCTCAGGAGAGCGGAAATTGTCGCCTGCTGAGGGGAAATGGCAATATCAATAACGCTGCCCTGAACCAGATCGACATACGCCTTACGCTGGATAAGCACCATTACTTTTTTAGCCCCCATGCGCTTCGCGAGCATGGCGGACATTATATTCGCCTCGTCGTCGTTGGTGACGGCAATAAAGAGATCAACTTGATCAATATGCTCTTCAGCCAGCAACTCCTGATCAGACGCATCACCATAAAATACAATCGTATTTTGCAGTTTTTCCGCCAGTTCAGCAGCACGCTGTTGATCGCGCTCGATCAACTTCACGCTGTAATCTTTTTCCAGCCGATGTGCCAGACCGGCACCAATATTGCCGCCGCCGACCAACATAATGCGTTTATAGGGTTTTTCGAGACGCTGAAGTTCACTCATCACCGCACGAATATGCTGTGAGGCCGCAATAAAGAAGACCTCATCACCAGCTTCGACAATCGTGGAGCCTTGCGGGCGAATTGGCCTGTCATGACGGAAAATCGCTGCAACGCGCGTATCGATATGCGGCATGTGCTCGCGCATGGTGGAAAGCGCATTGCCGATCAATGGTCCGCCATAATAGGCCTTAACCACTGCCAGGCTCACTTTGCCCTCGGCAAAGTTCACCACCTGCAGGGCACCCGGATATTCGATCAGGCGATAGATATTGTCGATAACCAGCTGTTCTGGCGCGATGAGGTGGTCAATGGGGACCGCTTCCGAATTAAACAGTTTTTCAGCATCGCGAACATAGTCCGGAGAGCGAATACGCGCAATTCGGTTTGGCGTGTTGAAAAGCGAGTATGCTACCTGACAGGCCACCATATTGGTTTCGTCAGAACTGGTTACCGCAACCAGCATGTCGGCATCGTCGGCGCCCGCCTCACGAAGAACACGTGGGTGCGAACCATGACCCTGCACCACGCGCAGGTCAAACTTGTCCTGTAATACACGCAGACGATCGCCGTTGGTATCAACAATGGTGATGTCGTTGTTTTCGCCAACCAGGTTTTCCGCCAGCGTTCCGCCCACCTGTCCTGCACCCAGAATGATAATCTTCATATCTCGTGACCTGTTCTCAACATCACTCTTTGATTAGCTTAGCGTAAAAGAAGCCATCGCCCTCTTCAGCACCCGGCAGGTTCTGCAGACCCGGGGATTCAGGCGTTCCCGTATCGCGCAGCGCGGCGTCCGGCGTACGTTTAAGGAAGGCCGCGATTTGCTGGCTGTTTTCTTCCGGCAGTACGGAGCAGGTCGCATAGACCAGCGTTCCGCCAGATTTAAGATGCGGCCAAATGGCGTCGAGAATGTCGGATTGCAGTTGGGCAAGTTCCTGAATATCACGATCGCGGCGTAGCCACTTGATGTCCGGATGACGACGAATAACACCGGTTGCAGAGCAGGGGGCATCCAGCAAAATGCGATCGAATTGCGTTTCACCACACCATTCTGCGGGTTTGCGTCCATCGCCCTGCTTAACCTGAGCCTTCATGCCCAGACGCTTAAGGTTGTCGTAGACGCGTGAGAGACGCTGTTCATCGACGTCCACTGCCATCACGCTGGCCTGCGGAGCCACTTCCAGAATATGCGTCGTTTTGCCCCCAGGTGCGGCGCAAAGATCGAGGATCTGCTCACCATTTTTGGGTTCAAGCCAGGTCATGCAACCCTGCGCCGAGGCATCCTGTACGGTAACCCAGCCCTCATCAAAACCGGGTAATGCATGTACCGGTGCCGGTGAGGCCAGACGTACAGCATCCGGATAGGCTTGATGCGGGAATCCACTCATTCCAGCTTCTTCAAGCAATGCCAGCCATGCGTCTCGGGTGTGGTGATTCCGATTCACGCGTAACCACATTGGCGGACGCTGATTGTTGGCATCGACAATCTCCTGCCACTGCTGTGGATAGGCTTTTTTCAGGCGCTTCAACAGCCAGTCCGGGTGCAGGAAACGTGCTTCGCTTTGGGCAAATTCAGCCAGAAGCTCTTCCTGCTGTCTCTGGAACTGACGCAATACGCCGTTGATCAGGCCTTTCAGCTGAGGACGTTTAATCGCAACGGCACCTTCCACCGTCTCTGCCAGCGCGGCGTGAGGTGGGATGCGGGTATGAAGAAGCTGATAAAAACCCACCATAATCAAATAGTGTACGGTGCGCTGCTTGCCTGTCATTGGGCGTGACATCAGCTTATTAATGAGCCACTCAAGCTGAGAGAGCGTGCGCAGGACGCCAAAGCAGAGCTCCTGAAGTAGGGCTTTATCTTTATCAGAGACTTTTTGTTGCAGAGGGGGCAGGACGTTACTTAATGACTGCCCCTGCTCGATAACCTGCTCAATGGCCTGAGCCGCCATACTGCGTAAATTTTGTTTTTTCATAACCGTAAAAATAAAAATGCCCGGAAACACCGGGCCTTAAGGATAAATTTGCTCAGGCAAGGCGATTGCCCGGGATAAACCATTCGCGGCGGGAATTTAACAGATCCTGAGCGCTCATGGCTTTCTTACCGGCCGGTTGGAGCGATTCAAGGTTCAAAATCCCTTGCGCAGTCGCCACCTGGATGCCGTTTTTGTTAGCGTCAACAATCGTACCGGGTTCTGCCGTGGTAGTACCGCTAATGACGGAGGCTTTCCAGACTTTCACCGGCTGCTCATCAATCTCCATCCAGCTCATTGGCCACGGATTAAAAGCGCGAATGCAGCGTTCAAGTTGAGCGGCCGAAAGGGACCAGTCGATCCGCGCTTCTTCTTTGCTCAGTTTTTCGGCATAAGTCACCAGCGCGTCATCCTGAACTTCCGGTTTCGCCGTATTGTCAGCAAGCTGCTGGAGCGTCTCGATAAGCCCTTGTGGACCAAGGTCTGCCAGTTTGTCATACAGCGTAGCGCTGGTATCGTCTGACGTTATGGGGCACGCCAGTTTATACAGCATATCGCCGGTGTCTAAACCTACGTCCATCTTCATGATGGTAACGCCCGTTTCGGCATCACCTGCCCAGAGCGAGCGCTGGATAGGTGCAGCACCACGCCAGCGCGGAAGCAGAGACCCATGCACGTTGATGCAACCCAGGCGTGGCATATCAAGCACAGCTTTTGGCAAAATTAAACCGTAAGCCACCACCACCATTACGTCGGCATTCAGATCAGCAACCAGCTGCTGATTTTCCTGTGGGCGCAACGATGCTGGCTGGAAAACGGGTAGCCCATGCTCTTCTGCCAGCACCTTTACAGGGCTCGGCATCAGTTTTTTGCCGCGACCAGCAGGACGGTCCGGCTGGGTAAAGACGCCAACAACCTGGTGACCAGACGATAACAGCGCGTCAAGATGACGCGCTGCAAAATCAGGGGTTCCCGCGAAGATAATACGTAGTGTTTTAGACACGATGATCCTTGTATCCGGGGGGACGTTATGCGCGAGAACGCAAACGATCCAGTTTCTCTACTTTTTGACGAATACGCTGCTGTTTCAGCGGCGAGAGATAATCGATAAACAGTTTACCGACCAGGTGATCCATCTCATGCTGAATACAAATTGCCAGCAGGTCGTCTGCTTCCACTTCGAACGGGTTACCGTCACGATCCAGAGCGCGAATTTTCACCTTTTCGGCACGCGGTACTAAAGCGCGCTGTTCAGGAATGGACAGACAGCCTTCCTCAATACCGGTTTCGCCACTCTTTTCGAGTAGCTCAGGGTTGATCAGCACCAGACGCTCATCGCGATTTTCGGAAACATCAATCACGATAATACGCTTATGAATGTCCACCTGGGTCGCCGCCAGGCCAATGCCTTCTTCGGCGTACATGGTATCGAACATATCATCAACGATACGCTGGATTTCTGCATTCACTTCTTTGACCGGTTCAGCGACGATGCGAAGGCGCTCGTCCGGAATATGTAACACTTGCAAAACTGCCATAAATTTCCAGAGTCGTGTTCAGGAGTTGATAAGAATACTCTCTCTATTCTAGACAAATCCCCCATCGATTGACAGCATCAGTGACCAATCGCAATGATTGCGGAGGCCGCTTATGGCAGGGGAAAGGATGACGTCTACCGAGATATGGCTACGGCTAATACACACTGGGTCTCTGTGTGGTGATGTAATGCTGGAAGCGGCTGCGCGACTGCAGAAGCAGGAACACCTCAACGCGCTCGTGGTCAGAGAGGCCGGACTGACAGCAAAGCAGGCTGAACGCTTCTTTGCACTCGATGAGAGCGAACTGGAACGTAGCCTGATATGGCTTGAGCAGCCGGGACATCATTTATTAACGGCCAACCATCCCCTTTATCCTCCTTTGCTCAGCACGATTCCTGATTATCCCGGGGCGTTATTCATAAAAGGTAAACCTGAGGCGCTTAATACCGTTCAGTTGGCGGTAGTAGGGAGTCGTGCGCCGTCATGGTACGGCGAGCGATGGGGGAAAATCCTGTGCGAACAACTGTCACAAAGCGGTTTCACTATCACCAGCGGGCTGGCCTGCGGTATTGACGGCGTAGCCCACAGCGCGGCGCTGTCAGTTAAGGGACGAAGCGTAGCGGTGCTGGGGAACGGTCTTTTTAGCATTTATCCACGCCGGCATCAGGCGTTGGCGATGCGGCTTATCGAATCTGACGGCGCTATAGTTTCTGAGTTTCCGCTTTACGCACAGCCCAGGCCGGCAAACTTTCCGCGTCGCAATCGGATTATCAGCGGGCTTAGCAAAGGCGTGCTGGTAGTTGAAGCGGCGCGCCGAAGCGGTTCGCTGGTCACGGCGCGATGCGCGCTCGAACAGGGGAGAGAAGTCTTCGCCTTGCCTGGTCCGATAGGTAATCCCGGATGCGAGGGACCCCACTGGCTGATTAAGCAAGGGGCAACGCCGGTAACGGAAGTAGGAGATATTCTTGAAAATTTGCAATATGGGTTGCAATGGCTGCAGGAAGATCCCGAAAAGCGACAATATTCATCAGATCAGGGAAAGGTGGCATTGCCATTTCCCAAGCTCCTGGCTAACGTAGGAGATGAGGTAACACCTGTTGACGTTGTCGCTGAACGTGCCGGCCAACCTGTGCCAGTAACGGTAGCACAGCTACTCGAACTGGAGTTAGCAGGGTGGATCGCAGCTGTACCCGGCGGCTATGTCCGATTAAGGAGGGCATGCCATGTTCGACGTACTGATGTATTTGTTTGAGACTTACATCCATAACGAAGCAGAAATGCGAGTGGATCAGGACAAATTGACACAGGATCTTACCGATGCGGGGTTTGAACGGGAAGATATCTATAATGCGTTGATGTGGCTGGAAAAACTGGCTGATTATCAGGAAGGCCTCGCCGAACCGATGCAGCTTGCTTCTGACCCATTGTCAGTACGCATTTATACAGCGGAAGAGTGTGAAAGGCTGGACGCCAGCTGCCGGGGATTCATCTTATTCCTTGAGCAGATTCAGGTGCTGAACCTCGAAACGAGAGAAATGGTGATAGAGCGCGTCATGGCGCTGGATACAGCAGAATTTGAACTGGAAGATCTCAAGTGGGTGATCCTGATGGTTCTGTTTAATATCCCGGGCTGTGAAAACGCCTATCAGCAAATGGAAGAATTACTCTTTGAAGTGAATGAAGGTATGCTGCACTAATTCAATGTGCAGCACCAAGAGTTGTTATGGCCAAATCAGCACTATTCACGGTGCATAAAAACGAGCCCTGCCCGCAGTGCGGGGCTGAACTTGTTATTCGGTCCGGGAAACACGGCCCGTTTCTCGGTTGTTCACACTATCCGGAATGTGATTATGTCCGTCCCCTGAAAAGCCAGGCGGATGGACATATCGTTAAAATTCTGGAGGGTCAGTATTGCCCCCTCTGCGGTGGTGAATTAGCCCTGCGGCAGGGGCGATTCGGCATGTTTATTGGATGTAGCCGCTACCCGGAATGTGAGCATACGGAACAAATTGATAAGCCTGATGAAACGGCAATTGCGTGTCCACAGTGTCAGCGCGGTCAGTTGGTACAGCGCCGCTCCCGTTATGGTAAGACTTTCCATTCGTGCGATCGCTACCCTGAATGCCAGTTCGTTATCAATTTTAAACCGGTAGCGGGAACCTGCCCTCATTGCAATTATCCGCTACTTATAGAGAAGAAAACCGCGCAAGGCATGAAACGCTTCTGCGCCAGTAAACAATGTGGAAAGCCGGTTACGGCGGATCAAAATAGTGAATAATAACCTGCCATCAGGCTCCATTGCGCATGCTGTGGACGTGCTGAAAAAAGAAGAAGTCATCGCCTATCCAACTGAAGCTGTTTTTGGAGTCGGTTGCGATCCTGACAGCGAGACGGCCGTGAGCCGACTGCTTGCCTTAAAACAAAGACCCGTTGAGAAAGGGCTGATTTTGATCGCTGCGAATTACGGGCAGCTTAAACCCTATATCGATGACTCCATGCTGACGCCGGCGCAGCGCGAGACTATCTTCTCCGCGTGGCCTGGCCCGGTGACCTTCGTTTTCCCGGCGCAGCCGACAACGCCTCGCTGGTTAACCGGACGTTTTGATTCCCTCGCCGTTCGCGTAACTGACCATCCGCTGGTGGTTGAGCTGTGTCTGGCATTTGGTAAACCGCTGGTCTCAACCAGCGCCAACTTGACCGGATTGCCACCTTGCCGGACAACCGAAGAAGTACTGGCGCAGTTCGGGAATGACTTCCCAGTCGCTGTCGGTGAAACGGGAGGGCGCCTGAATCCGTCTGAAATTCGCGATGCTTTGACCGGCGAACGTTTTCGCCAGGGGTAATCTCATGGAAACCTATGCTGTTTTTGGTAATCCGATTGCACACAGCAAGTCACCGTTGATCCATCAGCAATTTGCGAAGCAGCTGCAGATAAATCATCCCTATGGTCGCGTACTGGCACCGGTGGATGGATTTATTCCAACGCTGGAGGCTTTTTTCGCCGCGGGCGGTAAAGGCGCGAATGTGACGGTTCCTTTTAAAGAGGAAGCCTTCGAACGAGCGGATGAGCTCACCGAGCGCGCTTCACTGGCTGGTGCTGTCAATACCCTAAAACGGCTTGAGGATGGGCGCCTTTTGGGTGACAACACCGACGGGATTGGTTTACTTAGCGACCTGGAACGACTGTCGTTTATTAAGCCCGGGTTTCGGGTCCTGCTGATTGGTGCGGGTGGCGCATCGCGGGGAGTACTGTTGCCTCTGCTTTCACTGGACTGCGCGGTGACCATTACCAACAGAACCTTTTCCCGAGCGGAAGCGCTGGCGGAGTTATTTGCGCATACCGGCAGCGTGAGCGCGGTAGCGCTTGACGATCTTGCCGATCGTGAGTTCGACCTTGTCATCAACGCCACGTCCAGCGGCATCAATGGCGAGATCCCGGCAATTCCCGCTTCTCTGGTCAGCGCGCATATGTACTTCTATGACATGTTTTATCAGAAAGGGAAGACGCCTTTCCTTAACTGGTGCGAACAACACGGCGCGAAGCAGTTAGCCGATGGGTTAGGAATGCTGGTGGGTCAGGCTGCGCATGCGGTGCTGCTCTGGCATGGCGTGTTGCCTGCGGTCGAACCTGTCATTGAAAAGTTAAAGCAGGAGCTTTCGGCGTGAACCAGGCTATTCATTTCCCGGACAGAGAAAACTGGGATGAGAGTAAACAAGCGGTCTGTTTTCCGGTGCTGGTGCAGGGTATGCAACTTACCTGTGCCATTCATGGGGAAACGCTGTTACGTCGTTTTGGCGGTTCAGACCCGATAGCAGTATTTTGCGAAAATCGCTGGGATCTGGAAGAGGAAGCCAGCGATTTAATCCGCGAACAGCAGGAAGACGATCAGGGCTGGGTTTGGTTGTCCTGATCCAAATAGTCATTCTTCCATTTAACGTAGTTGCTCGCCGAGTATTTTAACCCTTCGATCTCTGCCTCCTTCAGGGGGCGGATCTGTTTTACCGGGCTTCCCAGGTAGAGATAGCCACTCTCCAGCCGTTTGTTCGGCGGGACCAGGCTACCAGCACCAATCATTACGTCATCTTCTACTATGACGCCATCCAGCAAAATCGACCCCATGCCAACAAGTACGCGATTTCCGATAGTGCAGCCGTGAAGCATCACTTTATGGCCGACGGTAACCTCTTCTCCAATGATGAGGGGATTACCGTCCGGGTTATAGGCGGATTTGTGCGTGACATGCAGAACGCTGCCGTCCTGAATATTGGTACGGGCGCCAATCGACACATAGTTAACATCTCCCCTGATGGCGACGAGCGGCCAGATGCTGACGTCATCGGCCATTCGGACATCGCCGATCACCACGCTGCTGGCATCGATCATCACGCGATCGCCTTTTTGGGGGAAGAGATCTTTATAAGGACGTAATACTGCGGGCATATCTACCTCTAACAATGAGCGCTATACAGAAGACTTTGATCATAGTAATGGATCGAGGCAAGGCAAAATACGTCAATATTTAAGCAGATCGGGCGGGATTTCAGCGAAAAGCGCGGAAAATCAGCAGTCGGAAAAAAAGATCTAAAAAATACTTGTGCTAAAAAATGGGATCCCTATAATGCGCCTCCATCGACACGGCGGATGTGAATCACTTCACACAACAAGCGGTTCGGTTGAAGAGAAAA